>JBKEBR010000431.1:0-1862 GCA_047973285.1 Oscillospiraceae bacterium
ACCACCTGCCCGGGCAGCACCTCTACCTGCCCCGCAAGCGAAAGCACCTCTTGCTGCTGAATATTTTTTAAAAATGGATGGCTCATTGGGTTGCTCCTTTCAAATGGGAAGTTGTGCGAACGCGGGGCCGCGCAAAGGCCGCCCCATACATTTCACAGCCTTCCGTTTTTGCATTGCCGTTTTTTATCCCTTTGCCCGGGCTCTGGCAGCAAGGGGCCCGCCGCACACCGACAAACGGTTTTATGTTGCCGTTATCACTGGTCCAGCAGCTCGCCGCCGGTGGAAACCGTTGCCACCTGCCAGGGCAGCATTTTGCCGCTGTTCATAAGGGCCTGCTTCACGGCATTTTCAATACCGCCGCAGCAGGGCACCTCCATGCGCACCACCGTTACGCTTTTAATACTGTTGTTTTTGATAATTTCTGTAAGCTTTTCAGAATAATCTGCCATGTCCAGCTTGGGGCAGCCAATGAGGGTAACGTGCCCCTTCATAAACTTTTCATGGAAATTGGCATAGGAAAAGGCGGTGCAGTCGGCTGCTATCAGCAGCTTCGCATCCTCAAAATAAGGGGCGTTTACCGGCACCAGCTTAATTTGCACCGGCCATTGGGCCAGCTGGCTTTGCAGGGGGGCCACGGCCGCCTGCCGCGCTGCCGCCGGCTGCTGCGGGTGCTGAATGGCGCGGGCCATGCTGCCGGGGCAGCCGCCGTGCATGCCGTGGGCATGTACCGGCACCTGTTTTTCCGCCACCTTTTTCTGCATGTTCAACTGCACGGCGGCATGGTCGTAGGCGGGGGCCTCCCTTTCCACAAAGGCAATGGCGCCGGTGGGGCAGGCGGGCAGGCAGTCTCCCAGGCCATCGCAATAATCTTCCCGCAGCAGCGTTGCCTTGCCGTTCACCATTCCAATGGCCCCTTCATGGCAGGCGTCGGCACAAATGCCGCAGCCATTACATTCTTCCTGGTTTATCTCAATAATTCTGCGCAGCATATAGGTTCTCTCTTTCCCTGTTTTGTATGGTTTTGGTTGCTTGCTTGTGTACAGCATAGTATACTGTACATAAAAAATATGTTGTTTCTACAACAAACAAGGAGAATTTTCATGCAGGCTTATTACAATTTGCTGCTGGGCACCCCCCTTTTTGCAGGGGTTGAAGCGCCGGATATGCCCGCTTTGCTGCAAAGCCTTGGGGCAACCCTGCGCCACTGCGAAAAGGATTCCTTTTTATTTGTGGAAGGCGACACCATAAACTGCTTTGGGGTTGTGGCTGCGGGCGAAATTCAAATACTGCGGGAGGATTACCTTGGCCACCGAAGCATTTTGGCAACCCTTGCCCCCGGCCACCTGTTTGCCGAAACCTTTGCCTGCGCACAGCTGCACACCATACCGGTAAGCGTGCTGGCCAGCCGCGAGGCGGAGGTGATTTTGCTGGATTACAGCCTGTTTTTAAAGGCGGGCAGCACCCAAAACCCCCACCACACAAAGCTGATTGCCAATATGCTGGCGGTTTTGGCCGGCAAGGCGCTGGCGCTGAACAACACCCTTAACCACCTGGCAAAACGCACCATTCGGGAAAAGCTGGTTTCCTACCTTTCCCAGCAGGCAAAGCAGGCGGGCGGCAACAGCTTTTCCATTCCCTTCAGCCGCCAGCAGCTGGCCGATTACCTGTGCGTAGACCGCAGCGCCCTTTCGGCAGAGCTTGGCCGTATGCGGCGGGAAGGCCTGCTGAATTGCCACCGCAGCAGCTTTGCCCTGCTGCCGCCCTTAACCGCGCGCTAGCCCCCTTGCGCCGCGCAGGGGCGCACACACTGCGGCGGCACTTTGCCCGGCGGCGCAAAAGCAAGCCGGGCGGGGGGCGGGGGG
>JBKEBR010000432.1:0-5082 GCA_047973285.1 Oscillospiraceae bacterium
GGCTTTGGCGAGGTAGAGGAAAAACCGGGCGAAGAGTGCCTGTAAAGGGGCTGTGTGAAAAATGCGCCGGTAAAAAGGTATAAAGCCGCCTGTATATATAATGGCAGGTGAAGCCAGCAGTATTTGCCATACCGCTGCAATAATAAAAGAGGCCGCCGGCAAACCGTATGGTTTGCCAGCGGCCTCTTTTTTGTGTGCGCAGGCCGGCCGCGGCATTCCCCCTAAAGAATGCTGCGGGTTTTGAATAAAAGGGTGCAACACAAAGATGGGCCCGGCGGCAGGCCCATAAAAGAAAAATACCTTTTGTTGCGGCAAAGCGGGCCTGCCTTGCCCCGTTGTAAAGCGCCGCCCCGCCGCGAAGCGGCCGCCCAAAACCCGCTGTGCAAAAAATGAGCTTGCCTGTGTTTTGCGCCGATAAAAGGCCCCTGAAAGAGGCCGTAAAGCTGCCGTTCAGGGGCTGCTGCAAGGCAGGTTTTGGTGTGTTTTGCCGTGGTTTTGCCGCCACAATTGGGGGATAAAAAGTTGGTAAAATATTCAAAACAACGCAGTTTTAAAGTAAAAAATTGGGCAGGAAGTGGAAAAAGGGTTTTTGCTTTACAAGAAAAACTTTTGATGGTATTATAAATATGATCAAATTGTTAATAAAATGGAAATTTTTGTAGAAAAATAGTCAAAAGTATAGAATGACACCGAGGAAAAAACGGCTGTTTAAAGGCATTGGGAGATTGTAATGGACTATATGTTTTCCGCGCACACAGACATCGGAAGCACAAAACAGGCCAATCAAGATTCTTTGCTTGTAATGGAGGCAAACACCGCCGATGGAAAAGCGCTGTTTGCCGTGGCGTGCGACGGCATGGGCGGGCTTTCCAAAGGGGAGCTTGCCAGCGCGGCGCTGGTGGGGGCCTTTTCCGGCTGGTTTCAAACGGTTTTCCCGCAGCTTGCGGCAGAGGGGCTTTCTGCAGGGGCGCTGCAAAGTAGCTGGTTTGATTTGCTGAACGGGCAAAACAACCGCATTCATGAGTATGGCAGCGCGCACGGTATTAATATGGGAACCACCGTTGTGGCGCTGTTGCTGTACAAAAACCAATATTATATCGTCAATGTTGGCGATTCGCGGGTGTACCAAATACAAGAAGCCATTTTGCAGCTTACCAAAGACCAAACGTTTGTTCAGCGGGAAGTAGACAGGGGCAATATGACCTTGCAGCAGGCCCACGCAGACGAACGGCGCAATATTTTGCTGCAATGCGTAGGTGCCTCTGCCTCGCTGGAGCCAGATTTTTTCACAGGACCAAGCCTGCCCCAAACGGTATACATGCTTTGTACCGATGGGTTTTGCCACACAGTGGAAAACGAGGAATGGCTGCCGGTGCTGCGGCCCCAAAGTGTGCCCAGCGAAGCCTCCATGCATGTGGCACTGGTAAATTTTGTAGAGCTTTGCATGCAGCGCAACGAGCGGGACAATATTTCTGCCGTGCTGGTTAAAACTATTTGACGCAAACAGCGGCGCGGGCAAACAAACGCGGGCTGCCGCGGGCGGCGAGGGTGTAAAAACGGGTATTGGGGTGAGAATGTTTCATGCTTAAAATTGGCGCGGTTATAGACGGCAAATACAAAGTCCTGAACAAAATAGGGCAGGGCGGTATGAGCGTTGTTTACCTTGCCATGAACGAGCGCGCCAACAAGCAATGGGCCATTAAAGAAATACGCAAAGACGGCGTAAGCAATTTCGAGGTGGTAAAGCAAAGCCTGGTGGTTGAAACCGATTTGCTCAAGCGCCTGAACCACCCCAACCTGCCCAGCATTATAGATGTAATAGACACCGAAGAGTCGTTTTTAATTGCGATGGATTACATTGAGGGCAACCCGCTTAGCCAGGCGCTGAAAGAATATGGGGCGCAAAAGCAGGAGGACGTTGTAAAGTGGGCCATACAGCTGTGCGATGTTTTGGGCTACCTGCACACGCGCGAGCCAAAAATTATTTACCGCGATATGAAACCCGCCAACATCATGCTGAAACCAAATGGCAGCGTTATGCTTATCGATTTTGGCACGGCCCGGGAATTTAAGTCTCACAGCATTGCCGACACCACCTGCCTTGGTACGCAGGGCTATGCCGCCCCCGAGCAGTTTGGCGGGCAGGGGCAAACCGATGAGAGAACCGATATCTATTGCCTGGGGGCTACACTATACCACCTGATTACCGGGCACAACCCCTGCGAGCCGCCCTATGAAATGTACCCCATTCGCCAGTGGAACCCGCAGCTTTCTTCGGGCCTTGAGGCAATTATTTTAAAATGCACCCAGCGCAACCCCGAAGACCGGTACCAGTCCTGTGCGGAGCTGATGTACGCGCTGGAGCATTACCATGAACTGGACATCGATTTCCGCAAAAAGCAAAACCGCCGCTGGTGGAGCTTTCTGTCGGTTGCGGCGCTCACCCTGGTTTGCTTTATTGGCATGGCGGCCTTTAAACTGGCGGAGAACAACGAAAGCCGCAACAGCTACGATGCCTATCTTTTAATGGCAAGCGGCGAAGACCTGCAAACGGCGGCGGGCTTTTATGCCGATGCGGTACAGCTTTCGCCCGGCAACCCGCTGGCCTACAACAGCCTTCTGGCGTTTATTATGGAAGACCAGCTGATTACGCCGGAGGAAAACAACTGGCTGCGCCAAATTGTTACCAGCAACCAGGGCACCGCGCAAACAAACCTGGATGTATTTCGCAAAAGCGCCCCCGAAGAATATGACGAATTTGCTTACCAGCTGGGGGTTTCATACTTTTTCTTTTATGGGGAAAACGGCGACAAGGCAAAAGCGCTGCCCTACCTGGAAACTGCCTCGGCCTCGCCCTACCTCGACAGCCAAAAGGTTGAAATAGTAAAGCGGTTATACAGCATGGCCAGGTACTATGCTGGCCTTGCCAACCAGGGCGGCAAGGGAGATATTTTAGCCGAGTATACCTACAAAAATTACTGGGATGATTTAACGGCCCTGAGCGACGGCGATGTGGTGGCCAAAACAGGGAAGATATATGTTGCCCTTGCCATGTATAAAGAACTGGCTTACCAACTGGTTACCCACCCCTCGGAGTTCAAAAATGCGGGGGTAAGCCATCAAGAAATGGTGCAGCAGCTGGGCAAAATAGAACAAAGCCTGAAAACAATTGACGCCGCCGGTGGGCGCGACAGCACCCAGATAGAAGAACTGAAAGCCCTGCTAAGCAAGGCGGGCGGGCGGGTAGAAGATGCCTTTTCCGGTGTAAAATAATTTTCGCGGGGCACGGGGCCGGCGCAGAAGGAGCAACCAATTGGGTGAGATGATTGTGGTTTACAACACCGCATACAAGGTTTTGTTGTGTGTGTCGGTTCTTCTGCTTGGGCTTACAGTCTTTTTGTTTTTCAAATTCAACATCATCAACATTTTTAAAATACGCTCGGGCATGGCGGTGAACAAGGCCGTTCGGCAAATGGAGGAGGCCAACCAAAAAAGCGCGGCGCTTCGGTACAACAGCGTCGCACTGGGGGAGCGAACGCCCGCACTGGCCCTTGGCGCGTCGCCGCCCGAAAGGCCGGCAAAAGGGCCCTTTGCCTCAGAAGCTGCGCCAAAACAGATGCCGGAGCGGCAGGCGGGCCCGGCGGCAGCCGATGAGTTTACGGCCATATTAACGGAAACAAGTTACCCGGCGGCGGGCAGCGAGCCCACGGCGGTGCTGGCCGAACAGGCGCCCGGCCGGCAAGAAGGCGGCGCGCCAACGGTTTTGCTTATGGCACAGGAAGCCCCCGGCACAGAGAGCGATTTTACCGCTGTGCTTGGGCCCTCCCCGCAAAACCCGGTGGTTTTTGAAATAACACGAAGCATTATGTATATACACACAGACGAAACGCTGTAACAAGGGTAGTATACTGGCGGCGTATACCGAATGAGGAGTGAATGGTTTGACAAAGAAGAGTGTATTAAAACGAGTGGTTGCCCTGCTTTCCGCCTGCGTGCTGGTTTTTGGCATTATGCCCCACATAACGCTGAACGCCTTTGCGGCGGGCACCAGCCTTGTGGTGGTAGACGCATGGGACGGCGAGACTATTCCAGATGCCACTGTTCGGTATTTTGAAGGCACTGATGAAAAGGGCCTGGCCGACCTTGTGGACGGCGGAACCTATACGGCCGATATATCGGCACCCAATTATGCAGCGCAAAACAATGTGCCCGTTACCGTAAGCGATGGCAGGGCAGAGGGAACGGCGGCCCTGGTGCCCGGCAGTTATTCTGTTGGCAGCTGGGGCGAAACCTCGGTTTCGTTTGCCCCCGGGGAAACGGTGCAGCTGGAGGGCCCGGGCAGCAGCGCAATTACCGCCAGTACGGGGAAAACCTATGCGTACGAATATGCCTGGTCTACCGGGGCCACCACAAGGCAAATTTCTGTGGGGGTGGCAAACTCCTACACCTTAACAATTTTTGCGCCCGACGGAACAACCGTGGGCAGCCAGAATTATACGGCCGCCGCAAACGCCACCCTTGCCATTGCGCAGCCCGGGGCCATTGAAAAAGCATGGAACAATGTTATTCCCGGTTCCACCACCATCACAGACCCCGTTGTAAACAACTTCCGGGGAAACCCTGTGGCCGGCAGCTGGGTTTATACAAGCAGCAACCCGCTGGTTGCCTCGATAACCGGTAACACCATTCAAATCAACCAAGAGGGCATTGCCCATATTGCAGGGTCTTTTGTTCCGGTAAACGGCGAATACAATGCCACCGCGCCGGCAGGCGTATACATCGGGGCCATTCAGGCCGGGCCCGTTACCCTAAGTGAGGCGAGCTTTGCCGTTATTTCCGGCATTCGGGTGTACAGCCAAAACGCCGGTATCAGCTTTTGGGTAGGCGGTACAAGCCTGCCGGTTGAATCTGTACAAATAAAGGTGCTTGACGAGGAAAACACCCCTGTGCCCGATGCCTGGGTGTGGGGCAGCGTTACCCAAACCGGCACCGCCATCGGCACTTCTTCGGGAGACACCTGGCAGGGCCCCTCTGCCGGCCGGGTGGATATAAGCGGATATTTGGATAAAAGTGTTCTGGAAA
>JBKEBR010000433.1:0-13132 GCA_047973285.1 Oscillospiraceae bacterium
AGTATATCCAAAGAGGGAAAGCCGGTAATATACTGGCCGAACATTCCATTCATGGTAAAGGTGCCAGTGGTGCTGTCTGTCCACATTTGGTAGCCGTATTCGTCGCCGTTTGCGCCGGTTATTTTGGTGGTGGAGGCCTCTTGTACCCAGCTTTCGGGACTTAACTGCCTGGCCTTTTCGCCGGTGTTCCAGCGGCCCCGTTGCAGGTCCAGCAAGCCGAATTTTGCCATGTCTTCGGGGGCAAGGTACATGCCCCAGCCGCCCTTTTCCACCCCGGCGGCCGACTGCTCCCATGCCACCGGCCCAAAGCCCAGGGGTTCAAAAATGCGGGGCGCCAGGTATTCCGTTACGCTTTGCCCGCTTGCCCGGCTTACAAGCGCCGCCAAAAGGTAGCTGTTCATAGAATTGTACACAAACTTGCTGCCGGGTGTAAAGGCAAGGACGGTCGAAAAAATGCCCCGCAGCCAGTCTTCCTCTACGGCTTTGCTCATCTCATTAAAAGTATTTCCACTTGACTTGGCAAGCAGGTGGCGCACGGTGATGGGCTTGTATTTTTTCAGGTTGTAAAAGTGAATTTTATCAGAAAAACAATCCGCCACAGAATCGTCCAGGCCGAAAAGCCCCTCGGCAATGGCAAGCCCTGCGGCTGTGCCTGTAAAGGTTTTGCACAGGCTGTGGGTTACATGCCATACGTCTTTTTTGAAAGGGCTGAAGTAGGCCTCGCTTACCACCTGCCCGTGGCGCAACACCAGTATGGAGTGCAGGTTTGTGCCGGGAATGCCCGCAACAGAGCGGTAAAATTTTTCAAGGTTATAGCTCGAAAGCCCCATCTCTTCGGGGGTGCTTCTTGGCAGAGGAAGAGGGGCGGCAGCGCCTTCGAAGCTTGACCGTTTGCCCTGCTGCGGCGTATGGGGAAAGGCCAGCCTTGGGTCGCCCATTACTATTTCGCGCAAGGCGCGCAGCAGGCGTGTGTTGGTTTTTAACGGCATAGGGGCAAAGGCCTCCTGTTTTTCAAATTTATCAATATGGGGCGCTGTTTCCGGTTGCCGGGGCTTTGGGCTGCAAAGCAAAGCCATACCGCGCCATGCCCGGCAAAGAATTCGCTTTTATGGTATCACTGAAATATTTTTTATGCCCTGCTTCAAAACTTCGAAAAAGCACTGCCCCATTTGGCGGGGCGCTGTTACAATACAAAATTAAACGGGCAGGGCTTTTGTAAAAAAAGGCAAAAATAAAACGGCTGCCTGTAATTACAGTATAGCCGTTTTGGCAAAGCATTTCAATTCAGCACAAAAATTACACAGCTACTCCACCGTTACCGATTTGGCAAGGTTGCGGGGCTTGTCCACATCGCAGCCGCGCAAAACGCTTACATAATAGGCAAATAGCTGCAAAGGCACCACCAGCAGAAGCGGCATTAAAACCCCTTCAAAACAGGGAAGGTGAAAAACATAATCGGCGGTGCCCTCCGGCACCTGGGCGTCCTCTTTGCAAAACAATATCACCCTTGCGCCACGGCTTTTTACCTCCTGCACGTTGGAAATGGTTTTTTCAAACACATCGTCCTGGGTGGCAAGGGCCAAAATGGGCGTTCCTTCCACCACAAGGCTAATGGGCCCGTGTTTTAGCTCGCCTGCGGCGCAGGCCTCGCTGTGAATATAGCTTATCTCCTTCAGCTTCAGGCTGCCCTCCAACGAGAGGGCGTAGTCTATGCCACGGCCCATAAAAAACAGGTCGGTGCTGTTTATAAATTCGCTGGCAAGGAATTGTATTTCGCTGAAGTTTTCAAGAATAGGCTGCATCAGTTCCGGCACCCGCAAAAGGTCTTTTACAAAGTGCTGTACAATTTCGGTGGGCAGTACCTCTTTTATGTGGGCAAGGTGCAGGCTGAACAGGTACAGGCAGCACAGCTGCACCATATAGGCCTTGGTGCTGGCAACGGCAATTTCGGGCCCGGCATAGGTGTACATAACCCAGTCTGCGGCGCGGGCAATGCTGCTGCCCACGGCGTTTACAATGGCAAGGGTTTTGGCGCCCCGCTTTTGCGCCATGCGCAGGGCGGCCAGGGTGTCTATGGTTTCGCCGCTTTGGCTTATAATAATCACAAGCTCGTCCTTGCCCAAAATGGGGTTGCGGTAACGAAACTCGCTGGCAATATCCACTTCTACCGGCACGCGCGCCATTTTTTCAATGGCAGATTTGCCCACCATGCCCGCGTGCATGGCCGTGCCGCAGGCCACAATATAAATGCGTTGCAGCCCCTTTAAATATTCATCGGTAAGCCCTTCAAGGCCAAGGTGTGGCATGCCGTTTTCAATGCGGGGGCGTATGGCGGCGCCAATTGCTTCGGGTTGTTCATAAATTTCTTTCAGCATAAAATGGGGGAACCCGCCCTTTTCGGCTGCCTCCACCGAAAAATCTGCCGTTAAAATTTCTTTTTGTATCGCAACGCCAAACTCGTTGTAAATTTGCACTTTGCCTGCCGTAAGCATAGCAATTTCGCCGTTTTCCAAAACGGTATACCGCCGGGTGTAGGGCAGTATGGCGGGAATATCGCTGGCCAAAAAATTCTCGTTTTCACCGTAGGCAAGAATAAGGGGGCTCTCTTTGCGCACGGCATAAATGCGGTCGGGCGCGTCGGCAAACAAAATGGCAAGGGCATAGCTGCCCCGCACCTGCTGCAGGGTGGCCAAAATAGCGGCAATGGCGTCGCCCGTGTAGTGGTAGTCCAGCAGCTTAACCAATACCTCACTGTCGGTTTGGCTTACAAAGGTATAGCCCTGCAACAGCAAAAATTCTTTTAATTTTGCGTAATTTTCCACAATGCCGTTGTGCACCAGCGAAACCCGGGCCGAAGAGTGGGGGTGGCTGTTAATGTCGCTGGGGGCCCCGTGGGTGGCCCAGCGGGTATGGCCTATGCCAACATGGGTTTGCGGCAATTGCTTGTTTTGCAGCAGCTGGGCCAGCTTGTCCAGCCGCCCCTGGGTTTTAAAAACGGCAATGCCGCCGGGCTGGGCAAGGGCTACCCCGGCCGAATCGTACCCGCGGTATTCTAGCCGTTTTAAGCCGTCCAGCAGCACCTCATGGCTGTTGCGCATTCCAACATATCCTACAATTCCACACATAACAATATCCTCCGTTTTGCTTGTAAAGCAAAGCGCGAAGGCCGCGTATTAAAGTGATTCAAACCTAAAATATAGTCTGCCCCAAGGCAGTAAATTTCAAAAACGGTACGCAGCCGCTGGCGGCGCCCTTTGGGGCCCCCGTTTGCTTGCCTTGCTTGAAAATGCCCCTTCACGGGGCAACAAAATAGGGGGGTAAGCCAAACGCTTATCCCGCACGGTGTATAGCAATGTGTTCCTGCTGCAAACCCTCTGTTACGGCGTTGCCGCCGATTTTTAAATTTGCTGTTGGCCGCAGGCCGGCCTAAAGAGCATCCGCCGAATCTTTCGATCGCTCTTTTCCCTCGTCACCCCTGCCCGGCTGCCTTGCGGCGGCCGCGGGGCCTGGCGCTTTTCCAGTAAACGGCCAGGTACATTAAGCCCGGCACATTTCTCTGGTGTGGTTTTGGGGGCATTCCTCCTTTTGCGGCAAAGCCAAAGGCGGGCACGCCCGCCTTGAACCGTAAGGCAAAAATACAGCCCTACCGAAAAATTTTCCTGCGAAAGCGCAGAATATAAACCAACTTTACCTTTGTAACCATTACATCATATAGCAAAAACATGAAATTGGCAAGCAAAACAAAAAGCCCCAGCACCCAGGCGGAAAGGCCCGCAAACTCCTCTAAAATAGCCGGGCTGGCAAAAACAAACAGCAAAAGGGTGTAAATAGCCGCAATGGAAAGGTTAACCAGCAGCAGCTTTGCCGCAATTTGCAGCGCCTTGCTTTTGATTTTTGAAAAGAAGGCCTGCACAATGGGGTAAAACCCGAACAGAAAAACAAAAAACAGTGCCGTTTCCAAATCCGGCACAATCAAAAAAGAAAGAAGGCTTACGGCACAGTAGGCAAGCAGGGCGGTTTTACAGCCAAGCTCCACGCACACCGGCATTAAAAACAGCCCGGCAAACATAGGCCCGGCAAAGGTAGAAAAAGGCAGTATCCCGCCCAGCAGCATTACCACAACGGCGGCGGCGCCGAATATGCCGCCAACAGCAATGCTTTTGGCGCTTCTGCGGTATCCCTTTGGCTTTTTTTGGTTCATGGCTACATTCCCCGGCACATGCTGCAACAGGCGTCCATGCAGCACATCAGGCTGCAGGTGTTGCAGGCGCAGTTCATGGCGGTTTCGCTGCCGTCGGGTGCGGAATAAGGGTTGCCCGGCATATTGCCAAGGCCGTTGCCGGTAAGGTTGCGCAGGGCGGCCTGGTATTCCCGGTTGGCGGGCTCAATGCGCGCCGCTTCCTGAAAATAGCGCAGGGCCTGCTCCAGCCAGCCCTTGTAATAATAAGCGCTGCCCATTAAAAAATTCCATTCGGCGTCGGCGCTGCCGCCGGGTATGGCGTTCAGCTCGGCCAAAGCCTCGTCGGCCCGGCCCTGGTTAATAAGCTGGCGAATGGCCGTGTAGCGGCCCAGGTTGCCGCCGGTTTGCCCGGGGTTGCTGTTTTCGGCACTTTGGGGGGTGTTTTCGGTGCGCAGTATGCCCATCAGGGTGTCAAACGCATCGTTAATTTCATTCATTTTGTCTTCGGCATCCTGGCGCAGGGGGCCGGCCTCATAGTTTTCTATACTGTATTTTTGGGCCAGCGTGCGGTAGGCCGCTTTTATTTCTTCCTCGGTTGCGTTTTGGGCAAGGGCAAGCACGCTATACGCTTTCAATTTGTCCATGGTTCGTATTCCTCCTGCGTCTTTTTTGGCCGGCGGCAGCAATGGCGGCGGGAAGGCCAAGAAAAAAAATATTGTCAAGTATGGGCTTGTTTTGTAAGGGGGTAAGCAGGTTGTAACAAAGTGCAATTTCACCGGCGGCCATGCGGCAGCGGGTTTGGGCCGCCGCAACCGCCTGCGCAAACGAACGGCCGGTTTTCAGGTATACATTGTAACGGCCATTTTCCCTGTCTTCTTCATAATCTTCGGCGGCGTCCAAAAAATATGCAATTTGGCCCGAAAACATGCCCATACGGCCCAAAACCTTTTTTTCGGCAGGGGTAGCGGCCGTGGCGGCAAACAGGGCCTCGCACATTTTGGCGGTGGGCTCTCCGGCCAGGTCGGCTTCGGCGGCAGCATTGCTTTCAACATCAAACTGGTTTTGCATCTGCCGGGCCAGTGCTTCGGCAAGCTCCGGCCTGCGGGCCGCCGCCTTTTTATATTTGTAGGCAAAGTAGGGCTTTACCAGCCGGTATAAAAGCCGTTTTGGCAGCTTCTCGTCGGCAAGGCCGTCGCACAGGCGGTGGTACGAAAGCAGCATCAGGCTGTCGGCGGCCAGCAAAAGCCCTTTGGTGCCGTGGCAGGTTTTTCGCCTGGCCAGCGGGTTTGCAAAGCAGCCCTCACATTGTATGCAGCCGGTTTCTCCCGAAAGGGAATCGGCCAGCAGGGCCAGCAAAACAAGGTCGTAATTCAGCAGAAAACGGCTGAATACACCGTACGATACCTGCAGCTGCTTGCAAAGCCCGCAGTAGTAGGCGCGGTAAGCCTCAAATTCTTTTACCTTCATTTCGCTTTTTACAGGAAGCGCATAACCAAACAAAGGGGCACCACCTTCCGGGCAAAACGGCAATACGCTTGAAAAGCCCTGTAGCATCGGCAATAAAGCCAAATTCATTCTTCTATGATACACCATTTGCCAATTTGTTCGCAAGCGGTTTCCTGTGAAGATTTAATGTTGTAAATATTGACAAAATTTGCTTAAAAATTTATCATCTATATATTGTACCTTTTGTTGTGTACAATATATACACAAGAAGCAGCAAAGGAGCCGGTTATGAAAAAAACTTTTGTAACAAAGCAGCAGGCAGAACGCATAATTGCACAGTATCCCACCCCTTTTCACCTGTACAGCGAGGCAGGTATTCGCGAAACTGCAAAAAGCCTGGAAAAAGCCTTTGCATGGAATAAAGGGTTCAAAGAATATTTTGCGGTAAAGGCAACCCCCAACCCCACCATATTGAAAATTTTGCGGCAGGAGGGCTGCGGGGCCGACTGTTCCAGCCTTACCGAGCTGATGATGTCGGAAAAGGTGGGCTTTACAGGCCGGGATATTATGTTTTCCTCCAATGCCACCCCGGCGGAGGAATTTATATATGCCCAAAAGCTGGGGGCCATTATCAACCTGGACGATTTTACCCACATCAGCTTTTTGGAAAAATGCGCGGGGCTGCCTGAAACCATTTGCTGCCGGTACAACCCCGGCGGCGACTTTATTATTCAAAACCAGATTATGGACAGCCCCAAAGACGCCAAATACGGCTTTACCCGTGAACAGCTTTTGGAGGGCTTTAAAATTTTGCGGCAAAAGGGCGTAAAGGAATTTGGTCTGCACGCCTTTTTGGCAAGCAACACACTGGGCAGCCAGTATTACCCCGAGCTTGCCCGCCAGCTGTTTGAAACCGCCGTGTGGCTGAAAGAACAAACCGGCATAGGGGTTTCGTTCATCAATTTAAGCGGCGGCGTTGGCATTCCCTACCGCCCCGAGGAAGGGGGCAACGACATTGCGGCCATTGGCGCCGGGGTACAGGCGGTATACCGGCAGGTGCTGGAGCCCGCTGGCCTTGGGCAGGTGGCCCTGTTTGCCGAGCTTGGCCGTTTTATGCTTGGCCCCAATGGGCAGCTTGTTACCACTGCCATACACGAGAAAAACATTTACAAGCACTACATAGGGCTGGATGCCTGCGCCGCAAACCTGATGCGCCCGGCCATGTACAAGGCCTACCACCATATTACGGTGCTGGGCAAAGAAAACCTGCCCGAAACCGAGCTGTACGACATGACCGGCTCGCTTTGCGAGAACAACGATCAAATTGCCATAGACCGCATGTTGCCACCCATTGAAATAGGCGATATACTGGTACTACACGATACCGGCGCCCATGGCTTTTCCATGGGGTACAACTACAACGGCAAGCTGAGCAGCGCAGAGGTGCTGCTGCGGCCCGATGGCTCCACTGTGCTGATTCGCCGGGAAGAACCCCCCCAAGACTATTTTGCAACGCTGGATGGTTTTTGGGACATAGGTGATATAGAATGATGGAAATACTTACCCTTATACTGGCTGCCGCCGCCGCTGTGCTGGGCGTTGTAAACCTTCTTAAAAAGCCCCGAATGCAGGGGGTGGAAGAGATGGAGCGCCGTTTGAAAGAGGAAATGCGCGCCGGCAGGCAGGAGGGGAACGCCTCTGTGGCGGAGGCGCTGCGCAGTGCTTCTGCCGCGCAGAACGAAGCCCAGCGCCGTGTGGCCGAGGCCCAGGACGCCCGCCTGCGCGACCTTACCGAGCAGCTTGCCAAAAGCCAGGCCATGCTGCAGCGCGTGGTGAGCGACCAGTCGATGCGAAACGAGCAAAAGCTTGAAAATATTCGCAATGTTATGGAAAAAAACATTGCCGCCCTACAGGCAGGCAACGAAAAAAAGCTGGATGAAATGCGGCAAACGGTGGATGAAAAGCTTCAAAAAACACTGGATGACCGCTTAAAGCAAAGCTTCAGCCTTGTAAACGAAAGGCTGGAGCAGGTGTACAAGGGCCTTGGGGAAATGCAAACCCTAGCCACCGGTGTGGGCGATTTAAAAAAGGTGCTCAGCAATGTAAAAACCCGCGGCATTTTGGGTGAAATTCAGTTGGGTGCCATATTGGAAGAAATTCTTGCGCCCGAACAATATGCGGTAAACACCGCCACGGTAAAGGGTTCTTCCGAGCGGGTGGAATATGCGGTGCGCCTGCCGGGGGCAGACAGCAGCGAAGATGTGGTTTGGCTGCCCATAGACGCCAAATTCCCGGCAGATGCCTACGCCAACCTGCTGGAAGCCTACGATTCGGGCGACGCGGTGCAGGTGGAGGCAACCGGGAAAGTTTTGGAGAACCGCATTCGTGCCTTTGCCAAGGATATTCATGAAAAATATATCCATGTGCCCGAAACCACCGAGTTCGGCATTATGTTTTTGCCGGTGGAGGGCCTTTATGCCGAGGTGGTGCGCCGCGGCATGGTGGAAAAGCTGCAAAGCGAATTCAAGGTGAACATTGCGGGGCCCACCACCATGGCAGCTTTGCTGAACAGCCTGCAAATGGGCTTTAAAACACTCGCCATTCAAAAACGCTCCAGCGAGGTGTGGAAGGTGCTGAACGACGTTCGCAGCGAATTTGCCACCTTTGAAAAGGTGCTTACACAGGCCCAGCGCCGCCTGAACCAGGCCAGCAACGACCTGGAAAAGCTGGTGGGGGTGCGAACCAGGCAAATACAGCGCAAGCTGCTGGGGGTAACAAGCCTTACGCCGGGGGCAGAAGAGCTGGAGGAAGAGGAAGAAGATACCGCCGCCCTTCCCGAAGAGGGCGAAAGCGAAGAGTAGAGATACAAAGAAAGATAGAGATACAACAAAGGAGGCGCATACGCGCCTCCTTTTGCTATCTGTTTTATTTTATGCGGTTCCCCGCTGCCCGGCAAGGGCGGTTCGGTGCCCAGGGCTGTGGCTGCTGCTGAGGCTGCCATGGCTGCGAAGCGGCAGGCGCCTGAGAGGGCTGAGGCTGAGAAGGGGCATACCCGCTGAGTATGGGGGCGGGGGCAGGCGCTGGCGCTGAGGGCGCAGGGGAGATATTCTTCCACGAGGGTGCGGGCCCCGCAGGCGGGTACTGCACAGGTGTGGCCGGTGCAAACCCATAAAGGGGGGGCTGCTCGGCGCGTGGCGCCTGTGCAGGCGAAGAAGCCACGGGTGCTTGGGGGGCCGGGGCCTGTTGCCCGTTGCCCGGCTCGGGCGCTTTGGGCGCTGCCGCAGAAGCCGCGGTAAAAGCTTCACCGGTTTCGGGGGTTTGCGGCGAAGCGGCGGCCTGCGTGTTCACGAAGGGAAGAGGAAATACAGGCAGCACGGGGGTGTGGAAGGTAGGCTGCGGCACTGCAGAAGGCGCTGCAACAGGGGCAACAGGCTGCTGTGTGGCGGTAAGGGGAGCGGCTTCGGCATTGTGGCCGACAGCCCAGGTACTTTCAGTAAAAAGTGGGGCAGGGGCGGTCTCGGGCGCCACAGAAGAATGGCTGTATGGATAAGAAGAGGGGGCTTCGGCCTGCGCCTCGAAGGAGGCCGGTGCCGCAAAAGCATCCACAGGCGGCGCAGCCTCTGCCGCAGCAGCCGTGGCGGTTGAGGAAGCGGCCTCGGGTTCCACAGGGAAACTGTTGTATGTATAAGAAGAGGGAGCTTCGGCCAGCGGTGCCTCGAAGGAGGCCGGGGCCGCAAAAGCATCCACAGAGGGCACAACCTCTGCCGCAGCAGCCGTGGAGGCGGCCGGCGCGAAGGACGCCGATGGTGGGGGTGAAGTGAAAACGGCCGGCTCGGCGGCCACAGGGGCGGCATGCGGTTCAGCGGCGCCGGGCGCATCCGGCTCAAAAAATGGATGTACCGGGTACTGCACAGGCGGCTGTACAGCAGCCTGTTGTGTTTCGTAAGAAGGCTCGGAAGCCTCAAAATCGCTGAAGAGGGGCAAAGGAGAGAGGGAAGGCTGCGAGTAGGGCTCCTCCGGTGGGTTCAGTGGTTCGGTATTTCCATATTCCAGCGCTGCCGCGCCGCCCTCCCCCGTATAAGGCGCCGTGGGCCGGGCCGTGCCGGCCGGTTCCTGCGCCGTGGCCGCCGGTGAAACTCCCTCAAAATAATAAGGGGCCTCGGCGGTGGGGGGCGGTGGGGCCAGGGCGGCGGCAATTAAGCTTTCCCGGGCGTTATTCAACTGGCCACTGGGCGTTTCCAGTGCGGTTCCCTCTGCAAGGGCAGCGGCCTCCTGGTGCCTTTGCTTTTGCTTCTTTTTTATAATAGAGCCCCAAATTGCATCTATGGCAAACAAAATGTAGCCAACGGCCAAAAACAGCAGGCTTAAAATTCCAATATTTGCAAGCACCCTTGCCCAGCCCAGCTGGTCGGCGTTTATAAAAGCGTAAGGGTAGTTGCTGCCATCCAGGTAAAGCACCCCAAACTGGGCGCGCACCAATATAAAAGCATAATACAGGTAGGGAATCAGCAGCCACACAATGGGGTCGCTGGGGCGGTACCAGCCCTTTTTGTCAAACAAAAGCCAGTCGGCCAAAACCATTGCGGGCACAACCAGGTGTGCCAAAAAATTGGCCGGTGTAAAATTGGCCACCGTGCCCCCTGTGGTGTTAAAAACAGCCGGAAGCACCAGCAGGTACAGGGCAACCACGGCGCACATGGCCACAATAAGCGCCCCTTTAAAATGGATGCCAAAAGAGCTTGTTCCGCGCACGCCGCGTTTTGCCAAATCTGCAATAAGCCCAATAACAGAGGCAAAATAAAAAATAAAGCAAAGGCAATTGACGGCAATGGTGTAATAACTAAACACAGAGACGTCGAAATTACCCTCCAAAATGCCGGAATACAGCAAAAGGCCAAGCCCGCAAAGCACCAACAAAAGTATTTTGTAAACCAACGAAACAACCCTGTTGCGAATACACATACCCATATCACCTCTCATCAAAAATCGATCTGCATACCCCTGTAAAAACGCATACATCACTATAAGTTACAGTATATCATGTATTTATACGAAACAAAACAAATTTTCGAAAAATAGGGCCTTTGCGTATGTTATAAAAATAAATTTGACAAAGCAAGTACAAAATTGCTATAATAATTTCATTCAAAAAACTTAATATTGCTTATCAAGAGCGGCTGAGGGACAGGCCCTGTGAAGCCCGGCAACCTGTGTAATGCAAGGTGCCAAATCCTGCGGGACAACCCGAAAGATAAGGCTTTTTTAAAGCGCGGGTTTTGTGCCCTGCGCTTTTTTTATTGCAATATGCCATACATGCAAAGGAGAATACAATGGCAAAAAGAATGTTTACATCAGAATCGGTTACAGAGGGGCACCCCGATAAAATTTGTGACCAAATTTCCGACGCGGTGCTGGATGAAATTTTGCGCAGCGACCCCAATGGCCGGGTTGCCTGCGAGGTTACCGCCAATACCGGCGTAATTTATGTAATTGGGGAAATTACCACCAATTGCTACGTGGATATTCCCGCCCTTGCCCGCCGCGTGGTGAAGGAAATAGGGTATACCCGCGCAAAATATGGGTTCGATGGCGATACCTGCGCGGTTATTACCTCTATTAAAGAGCAAAGCCCCGACATTGCCATGGGGGTGGATGTTGGCGGTGCGGGCGACCAGGGCATGATGTTTGGCTATGCCTGCGACGAAACGCCCGAATACATGCCCCTGCCCATCAGCCTTGCCCACCGCCTTGCCCGGCGCCTTACCGAGGTGCGCAAAGAGGGAATACTGCCCTACCTTCGGCCAGACGGCAAAACCCAGGTAACGGTGGAATATGAAAACGATGTGCCGGTGCGCATAGACGCCATTGTGGTTTCCAGCCAGCACGGGCCGGAGGTGGAAATTGAAGCCCTGCGGGCCGATATTCTGGAAAAGGTAATTAAGCAGGTGGTGCCGCACAACCTGCTGGACGAAAACACCAAGTATCACATCAACCCTACCGGGTGGTTTGTGGTGGGCGGCCCGCAGGGAGACTCGGGCCTTACCGGCCGCAAAATTATTGTAGACACCTACGGCGGCTATTCCCGCCATGGCGGCGGCGCCTTTTCGGGCAAAGACCCCACCAAGGTAGACCGCAGCGCGGCCTATGCCGCACGCTGGGTGGCCAAAAACATTGTGGCGGCGGGCCTTGCAAAGCGCTGCGAGGTGCAGCTTGCCTACGCCATTGGCGTGGCCGAGCCGGTGAGCATTTTTGTGGACACCTTCCAAACCGGCACGGTGCCGGATGCGGAGATTGAGCAGGCCGTAAAGAAAACCTTCCACCTTACCCCGGCGGCCATTATCAACGATTTGGAGCTGCGCGCACCCATTTACCGCCAGCTTGCGGCCTATGGCCACATGGGGCGAGAAGACCTGGGTGTAAACTGGGAAAAAACCGACCGGGTTGAAGAATTGAAGGCGGCGGTAAAGCAGCTGTAAGCATAAAATTATAAAACTAAAACGGGCGGGGCAGAGCAAGTTCTGTGCCGCCCGTTTTACAGCCCGCTTGCTTTTTGCCCGAATACTGTTTTGTTTGAAAATAAGGGCAGCCCCGCCTGCAAATTCAGTTTGTGTGGTATACTGGGGTAAAAGCGGCCAAAAGCCGGCAAAGGGGGAAGGGCCTGTATGCACACCGCCATAGGGCAAAGCCTGCTGTTTGCCAATATGCAGGAACATGAAATAGAAGACTGTTTAAAGTGCTGCGGGGCATACCTTGCCGAATACGGGAAAGAAGAGTTTATTTTTTACCAGCAGGATATTCCCACCACCCTGTTTGTGCTGCTGGAGGGTTCGGTTGCCGTTTGCCGCGACACCGCCTTTGGCAAGCGGGTGGTGGTTACCACCATTTCCGAATCGGGAGAATTGTTTGGCGAGGTATACCTATTTCTACAGCAAAAAGAATACGATAATTCCGCCGTGGCGGTAAATGGGGCGCGGGTTTTGCAAATGCCGAAAGAATTTTTTTACAAAACCTGCGAAAACGCCTGCGGCGCCCACGCGCTGCTCATTCGCAACATGCTTTCCATCCTGGCGCAAAAGGCATTTTATTTAAACACAAAACTGCAAATTGTGGCCGGGGCCACCCTGCGCCAAAAAATTTCAAGGGTGCTGCTGCAAGAGGTTGCGGCCGAAGGCACCGTGAAGCTGGGTATGACCCGGGAAGAATTTGCCGATTTTTTAAATGTGGCAAGGCCCTCCCTTTCACGGGAGCTAATGAAGATGCAAAGGGAAGGGCTGCTGCTGGTACACGGCGGCAGCATAAAAATTTTAAACCCCCAAGAATTGCAGGCGTGCCTGTAATAAAAGTCCGCCTCTGTAACATTTGTTACAGAGGCGGACTTTTATTTTTGCTACAATTTTGGTGTAACCAAAGCCACAGCGGCTTTAAACCGAAAAGAGATTCTTTGGAGGGAAAACCATGGAAAACAAAATGTTTTGTTATCAATGCCAGGAAACGGCGGGCTGTACC
>JBKEBR010000434.1:0-6625 GCA_047973285.1 Oscillospiraceae bacterium
CCCTGCAGCACCGAATACCGCGCAGTAAGCAGCATGGAAGCTTTTCTGTGCAAGGCAAGTCCTCCTTTTGCATATACGTATAAAACTTTCACCTTGAAGGAAAACCAACTGTTTTTAAATACCCGGCCATTCCGAAAAGCCTGTACAGAAACACAAGAAATGTGGATAATGTTTGCCGGCATACCTTTTTAACACGGCAAAATTGCCGGAATAAAGGCTGCCGCGGCCCTGCCTAACGTGGTGCAAAGTTGCCTTCATTATTATAGCAGTATGCTACAAACAAGCAAGTGGTTTTTTACAAAGTGAAAAAACCTTATTCTGTTTGCATACATTTTTGGCAAAAAGCACGCTGTATCTTGGTGAAGTTGAGGAATGGTGCGGCTGGCAAAATCAAAAAAATGGGCGGCTGGCAGCCACAAACCAGCCGCGGTTTGTGGTATAATAAAATAAAAAACAAGCGAGGTGCCAATATGCAAACAGTAGGCTTTATTGGAATAGGCGTAATGGGGAAAAGCATGGCCGGCCATATTTTGGATGCGGGCTACCCACTGCATGTGTACAACCGCACCGCTGCCAAGGCGCAGCCCCTTGTAGACAAAGGGGCGGTATTGGCCCAAAGCCCCAAAGAGGTTGCCCAAAACTGCGACATTGTTTTTACCATGCTGGGCTTTCCCGTTGACGTAGAGGATACCTATTTCAACGGGGAATACGGGCTGCTTTCTTTTCATAAGCCGGGCGCTGCTTTGGTAGACTGCACTACCTCCACCCCAACGCTGGCCGTAAAAATTGCGCAGGCGGCGGGCCAAACGGGTGCCCTGGTGCTGGATGCCCCGGTAACCGGCGGGGATGTAGGCGCGCGCAATGCAACCCTTACCATGATGTGCGGCGGCGGGCAAGAGGCGTTTGAAAAGTGCAGGCCGCTTTTGCAGCTTATGGCGGCTTCGGTGTCTCTTATGGGCGGGGCAGGCAGCGGGCAGCACGCCAAAATGTGCAACCAAATTGCCATTGCCTCGGGTATGCTGGGTATGTGCGAGGCCATTGCCTATGCGCAAAAATCCGGCCTTTCGGCCGAGCAGGTGCTGGGCTGCATTTCCAAAGGGGCCGCGGGCAGCTGGTCGCTTAGCAATTACGGGCCAAGAATTTTAAATGGAGATTTTGAACCCGGGTTTTACATCAAGCATTTTGTTAAGGACATGAAAATTGCCATTGACGAGGCCAACCGGCTGGGGGTGAATTTGCCCGGCCTGCAGCTGGCCGAAAAACTGTATGAAGAGCTGCAGGCCGGGGGCCTTGGCGGCAAGGGAACACAGGCCCTGTACCTTTGGTATGCCGGCCAGCAGTGAAATGGAAAGCCGTACCCAAAAGCCGCAGGGGCCTGCCGCTCGCTGCGGTTTTTTTATAAACAGGGCAGATATACCCTTGCTTTTTAAGGCGGGGTTTGGTATGCTTGTATAAAGTTAGCATAAGCTAACCAAGAGAGAAAATTTTAACCCGATGCAGGAGGCCCCTTATGGCTTTGAGAACCGAACTTACCGAAGAAGAACGCAATTGGCTGCAGCAAGACCTGGATTTGCAGATTAATTTTGAAGTAGGAGCCACCCACCAGGGCTGCTGCGGCAAACATGGCGGCGGCTGCGGCGGCTGTGGGTGCCAGCACCACGCGAACGGGCACGCACATGGCCTTGAAGCCCCTTTAAACGGCGGCAACAATAAACCATAAATTCCATACAAAAAGGCTTACAGGGCTGCCCAGTTGCAGCAACGTAAGCCTTTTTTGCGGTAAAGAAAAATACTGTTACAGGGTTTGCAAAGCCTCAAGCTCGTTTAGCCAGGCAGCGGCTGAGGCGTCGCTTGGCATGCGCCAGTCGCCCCGGGGGGAAAGGCTTACCGAGCCAACCTTGGGGCCGTCGGGCAGGCATCTGCGATTAAACTGCTGGGCAAAAAAGCGCCGGTAAAAAACAAGCAGCCATTTTAAAATGGTTTCACGGCTGTACTTTTGGGCAAAGGCAATTTCGGCCAGCCGTAAAATTTTACCCGGGGAAAAACCCCACCGCAGCGCATAATACAGGGTAAAATCGTGCAGCTCGTAGGGGCCTACAATTTCTTCGGTTTGCTGGCTTATTTCCCCGTTTACGGCGGGCAGCAATTCGGGGCTTACCGGGGTTTCCAGTATGTCTTGCAGCACGGCCTGCAAAGTGTGTTTTAGGCTGGCCTCGTAGGTAATAATATAGCGAATTAGGGTTTTGGGTACCGAGGCATTTACCGCATACATACTCATGTGGTCGCCGTTGTAGGTGGCCCAGCCAAGGGCCAGCTCAGACAAATCTCCCGTGCCAATCACAAGGCCATTCTGCTGGTTGGCAAGGTCCATCAAAACCAGGGTGCGAATGCGCGCCTGCGCATTTTCATAGGTTACATCGCGGTTGTCCTCGCTGTGGGCTATATCGGCAAAATGGCTGCGAACGGTGGCGGTAATGTCAATACAGCGAAAGCTGGCGCCTATGGCAATGGCCAGCAGCTCGGCGTTAGAGCGGGTGCGGGCGGTTGTGCCAAAGGCGGGCATGGTAACGGCAAGAATGTCCCTGGCAGGGCGGCCAAGGTTTTGCAGGGCGCGTGCGGCCACCAGCAAGGCAAGGGAGCTGTCGAGCCCGCCGGAAACGCCAAGCACCAGCGTTTTGCAGCCTGTGTGCAGCAACCGTTTTTCCAAACCGGCGGCCTGTATTGCCAAAATGGTTTCACAGCGGTTGTCCAGCACCGCGGCATCGCCGGGAATAAACGGGGCGGGGGAAATAGGGCGGGTAAGCGCCGCTTCGGTTTCCTGCAGAGAAAAGCCAACAACGCGGTACCCTTCTTTTTCGCTGGCCGGGTAGGTGCTCATACGGCGGCGTTCATGCAGCAGGCGCTGCATGTCTATTTCGGAAACGGCCATCTGGTTCGAAAACAAGGGGGTTTCGGCAAGCAAAATGCCGTTTTCCGCTATCAGGTTGTGCCCGCAGAATACAATGTCGGTGGTAGACTCGCCGCTTCCCGCGTCGGCATAAATGTAGCCGCACACCAGCCTGGCCGCCTGGCCGCCCACAAGGCTGCGGCGGTATTCGGCTTTGCCAATGGTTTCGTTGCTGGCCGAAAGGTTTACAATTATGGTGGCCCCGGCCCCCGCATGAAAAATAGAGGGCGGGGCAGGCACCCACAAATCCTCGCATATTTCTGCGGCTACAACAAGCCCGGGCAGGTTGCTGCAGCTGAAAAGCAACTGGGTGGAAAAAGGAACCTCCTTTAAAAAACCGCCGGTGAAAACCTGCTGCCCGGCAAAGGCGGGGGTGAATTGCCTGCGCTCGTAAAACTCGGCATAGGTTGGCAGGTGGCTTTTGGGCACCAGGCCCAGCACCCGGCCGCCCTGCAAAAAGGCGGCGCAATTGTAAAGCTTGCCATCATGTTGCAAGGGCAGGCCCACCCAAAGGCCAATATCCAGCGGGGCGGTGGCGTTGCAAATGGTTTCAAGGCCCGCCAAAGCGGCCTGCAAAAGTGTATTCTGTAAAAATAAATCGCTGCAGGTGTAGCCTGTAATACCAAGCTCGGGGGTAACAAGCAGCTTTACCCCGGCGCTTGCGGCTGTTTGCGCCGCCTGTATAATTTGCCCGGCGTTGTAGGCGCAATCGGCAACCTTAAGGGCCGGGGTAACCGCCGCCACTTTCACAAAACCGTCTTTCATTTTGGCCTCCTTGGGTTGGAAGAAATGCATTTTGGGGCAACATAAAATTGTACAGGGTAACCCCCATATTTTGCGCCGGAAATGCCGCGAAAAAATGGCGCAAGCAGCGCTTTTAGCACAAACACTGCCGCTGCCCCGCTTTGGGTAAAGTATACAACAGAACAGGCGGCATGAAAAGAGGGCGCTGCCCGCAAAGCCCGGGTAAGCATACTACAAAAGCCGCTTTATGGCAGCACCCTTAAAAATATAAAGAACGCGCCCGTGCCTTAGTGCACAAAGGGCGTGTGCCGAGGCTGTGGTATGCGCAAAGCCCCACGGTTATTCTTGTGGCTGTTTTTGCGGGCTGCTTAACCATACGCTTTTCTTTGCACCTACCGCTGCTGCCTGCTTCGCTTGAGGCAGGCCCCGGCGCACTCTGCCGCGGGGGTTTTGAGAAATTCAAAACAAAAGAACAGCAGCGCACAGGCATCAGTCGCAGCGCTCGCCGTGGTTGCCGTAAACCTCGCAAAACCTTGCGGCAAAAGAGAGCGGTTCGCCCCCGGCATACAGGTGCCCGGTATCGCCAAAGGCGTTCACCCGAAAGCTGGCAATGCCCTGCCTGCGTTCTTCGGTAATAACGGTGGTAACCGAAGAGGGAAGCGCGCAAAACCCGTGCCAAAGCACCATGGGGGAAAGCCCTAAAAGATGGCCAAGCATAACGCACTCTACGCCAAAATGGCAAAAAAAGGCAATGGTCTTGTTGTTTGGCATAGTAGCGCGGTATACCTGCCCCTCACGCTGGTACCCATGGGTTTTAAGAATTTCATCAAGGCCATTGTGTACCCGCAGGGCTTCTTCCATAACCTGGCCCGCCTGCATAACCGGTACGGTATGCCACAGGTTTTTGTCGTAGAATTCCGGTGTTTTGGTCCATTCAGCGGGCAGCCAGTCCCATGGAATGCGTTCTTCGCCGGTGGCTTCATCGTGAATGGGGGCGTTGAATTCCCGAAGCCATGGCAAAACAGCGGCTTCGGCCTTTGCCTTTTTCAAGGTGGCAGAGGCCGTATCTCTGGCGCGGCCCAAAGGGGAGGTATAAAAGGCGGAAATATCCATGGCGGCAAGCCGGGCGGCAAGCAGCTCCGCCTCTTTCCAGCCCTTTGGGGTTAAAGAATCAATAGAATAGTCGGGCTCCGCATGGCGGATAATCAGCAATTTCATGAAAAGGTGCCTCGCATTGGTGTGTATTTTGAAGTGGGCAAAGGTGCTTTTTTGAGAGAGGGTTTTTGAACTGGAACTGTGTACAAAGCGGCAAACCCGGCTGAGGTTTGGCAAGGTACCGGGTGGGCAAAGTAAAACGGGTGTTTAAATTGGTTCGTCCCGGTTGCAGTCTTTTGAATACAAATAAGAGAATATTTCCTTGCGGCCTGTGGCGTAGGCGGCCTGTGGGCAGTAGGCGCCCATAAAAATATAGTCTCCTTTTTGCACGGGGGTCCAAATGTCGCCCAGGCGGTACATGCCCTCACCGCTCAGCATAAGCGCGCCGTGTTCCTGCACATGGGTTTCAATGTAGCCGTGGCTTGCCCCCGGCCGGAAGGATAAAATATGGAAATTCATATCATACTCCAGCGTTTTGGGCAGCAGGTCGTACAGCAAAACATCCTCCATATTTTCATAGGGGGTGGGCACAAGGGCCGAAATGTTGCCGCAAACCGTTTGCGGCAATGGAGCGGCGGCAGGGGAGTAGCGCCGCTTGTACAGAAAAAACTCGCAGGGTTCTTCAGCCTTCCAGTATAATTTTTCAGTGGGCGGGCAAAATAAATAACCGCCCGCCTCCAGCGCAAAGGCTTGCTGCCCGGCTGCCGCGTTAAGCTTTCCTTTCAAAAGGTAAAGAAAGGTTTCAACGCCCTCTCCCCCAAAGCCTGCCAAGTTTTGGCTGCCCTCCGCCGCGTTTACAAGGTAATCTACAAAAGAGGCGCCAAGCTTTGGAGAGGATAAAATGGTAACGTCGCAGTCATCGAAGCCGGGAATTGTATTTTTAACAAGCCCGTCGGGGCAAAGCAGGGCAAAATTGCCTTTGTTTACAATAGAGCGCGTGCCAAGGGGAGAGCTGGTGTAGCCGGTATTGTTGTTTCGGTATCCCATAGGTGTTAAGCAGCCTTTCTTTAAGGTATTTTAAAAGCAATATGGTTCAGTGTTACTTGGGGCGGCTGAACCGGGCAAAAGCCGCAAAGCGGGTTAGGCGCGCGGGCTGTTTTCCACAAATTGAATTTTCATTCCGTTGGGGTCTTTTATATAAAAAAACTTGGTGTGCGGGGCGGGTGCAAAGGGGCCTTCATAAATGGCAATTCCTTTTTCTTTTAAAAATTCTATAAAACCATCGACAGACGCTACCTCAAAACCCCAGGAAATGTCTCTGCCTGCGTCAACGGGCGGGGCCGCCTGGCTGTGTACCAGCTCAATTTTTGTATCGCCCTCGCCCAAAAAGGCAATTTCCATACCGGGCCCCGTTTGAAAACGGGAGTTTAAGGGCAACCCAATAATTTCCTGGTAAAAACGGATGGATTCGTCGAGGTTGTTCACTTTAAGTGTGCTCCAGCAAAATTTCATAACGGTATAACCCTTTCTGGTTGTTTGTTGTTTGGCGGAAAAAACAAGCGTTATGGCGGGCCAAATGGCTTACACTTCAGCGGCCAACAGGCACTGGCGGCGTGCAAAGGTCGGCCAAATACTGTGCAAGCCATGTTATTCGCAAGGTTCATTTTGGGGCGGCAGGCCGTGGGTGTTCCAGCTTTGCAGCTCCAAAATATTTCCTTCATTATCCGCCGCATACACAAAGGTTGCGCTGCGGCCGTTGCTGTAAGTAGTGTGTACCAGCTCGCCAACCATTTTTCCACCGTGGGAAAGCACTTTTTCAAGCGTTTCGGCAACATTGTC
>JBKEBR010000435.1:0-5738 GCA_047973285.1 Oscillospiraceae bacterium
GGTGACCGCTCGGAGATTCGAACTCCGGACCCATTGCTTAAAAGGCAATTGCTCTGCCAACTGAGCTAAGCGATCATGCTGTTATAAATTGTTTTTCACAAAACCCTGCCTGCCAAAACGGCGGCCTCGTTGCTGCTTTGGCAACCCGGCCATGCCTCGGCCTTCGCGGCAAACCTGCCCTTAAAAAGGCAGCAACCTGCCCAAAGCAGAGCAGTTCACCCATTTAAGTTTCCATCAGCCTACCAATTATATCAACTGCGCTTATGCTTTGTCAAGGAAAAAAGTATTTTTTACACAGCCGCCGTTTTTCTTTTACGCAAAGCCTAAAAAAACCGCTGCCCGCCCGCCTTTTTTCTTGACAAAGCACAGGGGCAAGTATATACTTTTAGCATTAAACTGTATTTTATTTGCACTGCAACAGGAGTTTTTATGAAACCTTCTTCCGGCCGCAGCTATTTTACCTTTGGCTTTTGCTATTATTATAGCAAGGGCTTGTTGGGTTGCGGCGCTTTAGAGGTTTGCAGCGTATAACATCGGTTTTATACAGATGTAACGGCAATCCGGCAGCCCGCAATGGGCTGCCGGATTTTTTGTACTGGCGCCCGTTTGCTGCCGGGCCGCCTGCCGCCAAAACAGTTTAAAATTTAGAACCGCAAGGAGAAAAGGCAATGATTGTTATTTTTAAGCAGGATGCAAGCCAACAGCAGGTAGACGCACTGTGCCGCCAGTTTGAAGAGTTGGGCATGAAAATTCACGCTTCAGAGGGGGAGCACACCCGCATTATCGGCCTTGTGGGGGATACCTCTACCGTAGACATAGACCTTGTGCGTGCCAACGCCGCCGTGGCCGATGTGAAACGGGTAAGCGAGCCCTACAAAAAAGCCAACCGCAAATTCCACCCCAAAGACTCGGTGGTGGAAGCCGCCGGCATAAAAATTGGCGGGGGCAATTTTGCCGTAATGGCGGGCCCCTGCAGCGTGGAAAACCTGGAGCAAATTACCTTTGTTGCCGAGGAGGTGCAAAAAAGCGGCGCAAGCTTTTTGCGCGGCGGCGCTTTCAAGCCCCGCACCTCGCCTTACTCCTTCCAGGGCCTGCGGGCCGAAGGGCTGGAACTGCTGAAAGAGGCAAAGGCCGCCACCGGCCTGCCCATTGTTACCGAGGTGATGGACGCCTCTCACCTGCCGCTGTTTTTGGAGGCCGGGGTGGATATTTTACAGGTGGGCGCCCGCAACATGCAAAATTTTGAGCTTTTAAAGGAAATTGGCTTGCTGCGGGTTCCGGTTTTGCTGAAACGCGGCCTTTCCAGCACACTGGAAGAGCTGCTGATGAGCGCCGAATACATTATGGCGGGCGGCAACGAAAACGTCATTTTGTGCGAGCGGGGCATTCGCACCTTTGAACCCTCTATGCGCAACACGCTGGATATAAGCGCCGTGCCCATGCTGAAACGCCAAAGCCACCTGCCGGTGGTGGTAGACCCCAGCCACGCCGCGGGCATTAACTGGATGGTGGAGCCCCTTGCGCTGGCCGCCGTGGCCGCCGGGGCCGACGGGCTGATGATAGAGGTGCACAACGACCCGGCCCATGCCTTAAGCGACGGCGCCCAGTGCCTTACCCCCGGCCAGTTTGACAGCCTGATGAAAAAGGTAACCCGCGAGTCCTCCTTTTTCAGGGAAGTACAGGCCTAGCCGCAGGGCCCTCCGGGCAAGCCGCCCGCCGCAGGGCATACCCCGCGGCGTTTGCCTTGCAGACAAACCTTTTGCTTTTGGCTTTTACGGGTTTTGTTGTTTATGCTTTTACATAGTATCCCTCTTTCTTAATATAAATATGCGGCTTTGCCGCCTTTCTTCCCCCATTTTTAAGGGAAAGGGCTTTGCAGCGTTTGCGTTTTGCTGTTTGGCACCGCCAACTCCTTGCCGGTACACAATTGTAAAAGCGGCGCCGGGAAATCGTTCCGGCGCCGCTTTTTTATCTACGCTTTGCTTTGTTTTGCAAATGCAGCTTGCCACACCGCTTGGCGCTTATTCCTGCTCCTTTAGAGAGGCAAGGTAGGCGGCGGGGCCATCCTGGTACAAATTGCCACCCACAGCGTCGGCCAGCACCGTAAGGGGTAGCTTTTCCACCGTAAGGCGGCGCACCGCTTCGCTGCCAAGGTCTTCCCAGGCAATGGTTTCACAGCCGATAACACAGGCCGCCGCAAGGGCGCCCGCCCCTCCAATAAAGCCAAAATATACCGCACCCGCCCGCTGCATGGCCTGCAGCACCGCGGCGCTGCGGGCCCCCTTGCCCACCATGGCGGCAAGGCCCTGCTGCAAAAGGGCCGGGGTGTATTTGTCCATGCGCCCGGCGGTGGTGGGCCCAATAGAGCCAACCGTTTCCCCCGGCCGGGCGGGGGTTGGCCCCGCGTAGTACACGCAGGCCCCCTGTATGGCAAAGGGCAGCGGCTTGCCCTGCGCCAGCAGTTCAAACATGCGCTTGTGGGCGGCGTCGCGGGCGGTATAAATTTCCCCGCTCAGCAGCACACTGTCGCCTGCGCGCAGCGTTTGCAAAACACCCAAAGACAGCGGTGTTTGTAAGTGCATTTCCATATTGTTTTCCCCATTTTTCTTAAATGCGCGCAGCGCTGGCGGCGTAAAAAGCAAACAGCCTGCCAAAAAAGCCGCCTTGCAATTTGTGCCCCGGTAAAAAGCTTTCAAAAAGCTTTTTACCCTAAAAACAAACCTTTTCACAACCCCGCTGCCACACTGTATTACAAAAAAGCACCGGCCCAAAGCGCCCTGCCGCCTTACCGCCTTGCCAAAACGGGTGCCGCCCGGCGGGCCCGGCCCTTGTTACAGGCTGGCGGTTGCCCGCCTTGTTACATGGCAGGAAATGTTTACCGCCACCGGCAGCCCCGCAATGTGGGTGGGCATTGCCTCTATGGCAAGGCCAAGGGCGGTGGTTTTGCCGCCGTACCCCGCGGGGCCAATGCCAAGGGCATTTATTTTTTGCAGCAGCTCCTGTTCCATTTGGGCATAGTAGGGGTCGTTGTTCGGCACGTTTAGCGGGCGCAGCAGCGCTTCCTTGGCAAGCAGCGCCACCTTGTCAAAATTGGCGCCAATGCCCACCCCCACAACAATGGGTGGGCAGGGGTTTGGCCCCGCAATTCGCACCGTTTCAAGTATAAATTCCTCCACCCCTTCGCGCCCGTCGGCGGGCTTTAACATGGCAATGCGGCTCATATTTTCGCTGCCAAAGCCCTTTGGGGCCACCGTAAGGGAAAACCCGTCCCCCTCCACCAACTCGGTGGTAACCAGGGCGGGGGTGTTGTCGCCGGTGTTGCCGCGGCGAATAGGGTCTTGCACCACGCTTTTGCGCAGGTACCCTTCGGTGTAGCCTTGGCGCACCCCCTCTTGTATGGCCTGCTGCAAGCTGCCGCCCGCAATGTGCACCTCCTGCCCCAGGCGCACAAACACACAGGCCATGCCGGTGTCCTGGCAAATGGGCAGCTGCTTTTGGGCAGCCGCTTGCAGGTTGGCGTCCAGCTCCTGCAAGGTTTTTTGGGCCAGGGGCCAGGGCTCCTGCCGCCTTGCCTGCCGTAGCGCCTCTTCCACATCCGGCGGCAGGGTTTTATTGGCCTGCACACACAGCCCTGCCACCGCCTGTGTTATGGTTTGCGCATCAATTTCCCGCATAAGGCCCTCTCCTTTATATGGCAGGGGCCTTCTGCGCCCTGCCTTTGGTGCGCCCGCCTGCCATTTCCTATTATTATAATAGCAGCCCGGCGCAAACTGCAAGCCCGCTGGGGCGGCAAACACCGGCACTTTTTTTCCTCGTTTTTACATAAAATAAACTTTGTGTGTACTCTGTTCTGTTTTTATTGTATAATAGTATATCGTACGGCTGTTACACAATATCCACGGCAAAGCACCCGGCCGCGGCATTGGCTGCCAATGTTCTTTAAATAATTTGGAGGATGCTGCCCTATGTCAAAAATGTCCAAGTCTTTAAAGGTTATTTCCATTGTTACCCTTGTGGTTGTGGTGCTGGGCCTTGCGGCAACCATTGCCGTTATGATTGCCAGCTATGACCCCGAAAATCCCCCTGCCGGGCTGTATGTAGACGGCAAACGGATAAAGGACCCGGGTGTTATGCTTACGGTTGGCACCCATGAAATTAGTTACCCCGAATACCGTTATTACTACCTTACCAACAAATATTACCTGAGCGGCGGCGACACCACCTATTGGGCCTCCGACGAGGACGGCGCCAAAGCCGCCGATTTGAAGGCCCAAACCGAGGAATACATTCGTACCCTGTATGCCTGGGTAGACCTTGCCGATGAAATGGGCGTTGGCCTTACCCAGGAGGAAAAGGACGATGTGCTCAGCTCGGTTGCCTCCGACAAGCGGGAATACGGCACCGAGTACAAAAGCCGCCTTTTGCAGAACTATTTAATGGATGAAGAAACCTACATTCATATTACCCAGCTGCAAACCCTGCAAAGCAAAATTCAGGCCGAGTACAAAACCCAGGTGTCTGCAGAATATGCCGACCAGGCGCTGGAAGGCATTGTAACCGTAAAGCACATTCTGGTAATGTTCGACAGCACCGCCACCGATACCGCCGCCAACGAGGCGGATGTGCTGGCCCAGTCTGAGCAAATTCTGGACCTGTACAACACCCAGCTTGCCGAAAGGCTGGCGGCCGACCCCACCGCCGACCCCACCGCCGTAAAGGAAGCCCTGTTTGAAGAGCTGCGCCTGCAATACGACGGAGACACCGGCCAAACCGAAACCGGCTACACCTTTGGCGAAGGCACCATGGTAGACGAATTCTACGCCGGCGCCCTGGCCCTGCAAGAGGGCGAGGTTTCGCCGCCTGTTCGCACCGATTACGGCTACCACCTTATTCTGCGCCTGCCCCTGGACCAAGAATATGTGGACACCAACCGCGAAACCCTTACCAGCACCAAAATAAGCACCATTATGTCCGGCTTAATTCAGCAGCGTGCCGAAGGCCTTACCCTTACCGAGGGCGCTTTGTATGGCGAGGTATCGGTTGCTACCGTTAAATAATTACTTTCCCCCGAACCGGCCCGCAGGGCTGCTTCGGGGGTTTTTATGGTTTGCTGCCAACGTATAATGGAAAGGAATGTTCCCTGTGAAACAAGCCAAAACCAACGCCCTGCGCCTGCTGGAGCGCGCCAAAATTGCTTTTACCCCGCTGGAATATGAAACCGCAGACGGCGCCATCGACGGCGTGTCGGTGGCCCAAAAAACCGGCCAAAACCCCGACACCGTGTTTAAAACACTGGTGGCGCGGGCTTCTTCGGGCGGCCTGTGTGTGTTTTGCATTCCCGTTGCGCACGAATTAGACCTGAAAAAAGCGGCAAAGGCGGCGGGTGAAAAAAGTGTTGCCATGCTGCATGTGGCCGAAATTACCCCCCTAACCGGCTATGTGCGGGGCGGCTGCAGCCCCATTGGCATGAAAAAAGCTTACCCCACCTTTCTGCACCAAACGGCGCAGCAATACCCTTTTATTGTGGTAAGCGGCGGGCGCATAGGCCTGCAAATACAAATTGCCCCCGCCGCCCTGGCGGCGGCATCGGGCGCAAAAATGGCCGATTTATGCCAGTAATTCGTCTATTGTCCTACTATTGTAAAATCCAATAGTTTGTTCTGCGCAAAACTTTACATGGCTGTACAAAGGGGAAAACCCTTGCCCGTTTGCTTGCTTTTTGCCCTCTTTACCGCTAC
>JBKEBR010000436.1:0-3467 GCA_047973285.1 Oscillospiraceae bacterium
ATCCTGTCGGGGTCGTGCACGCCGCCGTCCAAAAAAACCTTGTCGTTGCAGCTTAGGCCGTTTTCGGTGATGAACACCCGCAGATTGTAGCGCTGGTACATATAATGCACCCCCCAGTTCATTACCTCGGGGGTAACCGGCCATTTCAGCGCCGTGCGGGGAAACCCGGTATACCGCGGCACATACTCTTCTTTTCCGGCTTTGCCACGGCGCACCGCATGCCCGTTGTAGATATTCAGCGACAGAAAATCCAGCCCGGTATGAATCACTTCCATATCCTGCGGCGGCGCCGCGTCCACCAAAGGCGCTAAAAAGGTGCCCTCGCACCGGGGGTAACCCCCGTGAACCACCGGGTCTAAAAACAAATGGTGGGTAAAGGCCCAGTCGTTGTCAAACAGGGCAAAGGTGGCGCTGCGGGCCGCTTGTATATCCGGCGGGGTTTGGGTTTCAGGGTAGCACAGGCGCCCGGTGGTGGCAAGGCTTATTTGGGCGGCCCCATCCTGCGCGCGAATGGCCCGAAAGGCCAGCCCGTGCGCCAGCAGCAAATGGTGCATGCACCAAAATTGTTCTGCCTGCGCCAAGCGCTTGCCGGGGGCGTGTTCGCCGGTGGCATAGCCAAGGTAAACGCTGCACTGTGGCTCGTTTAAGGTAAAATAGTGGCCAACACGGCCTTTAAAGCGGGCGGCCACCACAGCGGCGTAGCGGGCAAAGCATTCGGCCGTTTGCCGCACCTGCCACCCGCCCTTTTCCTCCAGCGCCTGGGGCAGCTCCCAGTGGTACAAGGTTACATAGGGGGTAAGCCCCGCCTCGAGGCAGGCATTCACCACCTTGTCGTAATAGGCAAGCCCCTCTTCGTTCCAGCGGCCGGTGCCGCTGGGGTCTACCCGAGCCCAGCTGACGCCAAACCGGTAGGCCTTCAGGCCCATTTCGGCCGCCAGCCGAATATCCTCGCGGTAGCGGTGGTAGCCGTCGCAGGCAACGCTGCCGTTTTCATTTTCAAAAACATGGCCGGGCACCTTGCAAAAGGCGTCCCACATGGAAGGGCCGCCACCGCCCGCCGTGGGGCTCCCTTCGGTTTGTTAGGCTCTGCCTGCAGCGCCCCTCACAAAGATTTTACAAAACGGCATTTTCTTCCCCCATTGTTACCTCCACATGTACCGTTTCGCCCCGGCCCGCAGGCGGCAAAACAGTTCCCTCCAGCACGTGCCCGTTTGCCCGTATTTCCCGAATACCCGTTTGCACTCCCGCGCTGTTGTTTACCCGAATTATATAGGTGGCGCCCCGGTATTGGCGGGTTACGCAGAATTCCAGCAGGGTTTGGGGAATGCAGGGGTTTATGCGCAGGCCCCGCAGGGTGGGCTGTATACCCAAAATATACTGGCTTATGTTTACAAAGGTCCAGGCGGCGGTGCCGGTGAGCCAGCTGTTTTTTGCCTCGCCAAAGGTGGCCGCGTCTTTGCCCGCAATCATTTGGCTGTACACGTAGGGCTCGGTGCGGTGAATTTCGCTGATGTCTTCAATATACGCCGGGCAGGTTTTTTTGTAAATATCGAACGCGCGGTTGCCGTGGCCCAGCACCGTTTCGGCGCAGGAGACCCATGGGTTGTTGTGGCAAAAAATACCGGCGTTTTCTTTATAGCTCGGCGGGTAGCTGCTAATTTCGCCAAGGTTGAGCTGGTAGGTGGTGTAGGCCGGCTGCAGCAACACAATGCCATAGGGGGTGTCCAGCTTTTCTTCTACGCTTTGCAATGCCCTTGCGGCCTGCCCGCCTTTTATTCCAATGCCCGCCATAACGCACATGCCCTGCGGCTCTATAAAAATTTGCCCCTCCCGGCAGGTGCGGCTGCCCACGGGCCTTGAAAAAGCGTCGTAGGCGCGTATAAACCATTCGCCGTCCCACCCGGCGCCCAGCACCGTTTTTTCCATATCGGCGGCCGCCTGCCGCGCCTCTTCGGCCTCTTGCGCAAGGCCGCTTGCCTCGCAGATATCGGCATACTCATAGGCGTATTTTACAAACATACCGGCAATAAAAACGCTTTCGGCCGTTTCGCCGGGGCGGTTCGGGGCGGTTTGAAAGCTCTCCCCCGGCTCGGTGGAAAAGCAGTTCAGGTTCAGGCAGTCGTTCCAATCGGCCCGGCCAATTAAGGGCAGGCCATGGGGCCCGGTGTGGGCAAGCGGGTAGCGGTAGCTGCGCCTGAGGTGCTCCATAAGGGGGGCCGCGTTTGTTTCATCGTTGTCGAAGGGAACGCGCTCGGTTAAAATAGCAAAATCGCCGGTTTCGCACAGGTAAGCGGAAACGCAGGCAATAAGCCACAGGGGGTCGTCGTTAAAGCCGCTGCCCACGTCCAAATTCCCTTTTTTGGTAAGGGGCTGGTACTGGTGGTAGGCGCCGCCGTCGCTGAACTGGGTGGCCGCAATATCCAAAATGCGCTCGCGGGCGCGCTGGGGCACAAGGTGAACAAAGCCCAGTATGTCCTGGCAGGAGTCCCGAAAGCCCATGCCCCGGCCGGTGCCGCTTTCAAAGTAACTGGCGCTGCGGCTCATGTTAAAGGTTACCATGCACTGGTATTGGTTCCAAATGTTCACCATACGGTTTACTTTTTCCCATGGGGAAGCGAGGGTGTAGCTGCCCAGCAGCCCTTCCCAGTAAGCGGCCAGTGCCGCAAGGGCGGCATCTACCTGTGCGTCGGTTGCAAAGGCGGCCAGCAGCCTTTGGGCCGGCGCTTTGTTAATAACCCCCGCTTTTTCCCACTTTTCCTTGGGCGGGTTTTCGGCATAGCCCAGTACAAAAATAGCGCTGTATTCCTCGCCGGGCTGCAGCGTTACCTCTAATTGGTGCGCCCCAACCGGCGCCCAGCCGTGGGCAATGCTGCCGGTGCATTGCCCCTTTTGCACCGCCTGGGGGTTTGCCGGGCCATTGTAATAGCCGCAAAAAGCATCGCGGGAGGTATCGAACCCGGCAACAGGCCGGTTTACCCCAAACACGGCATAATGGTTGCGCCGCTCGCGGTATTCGGTTTTGTGGTAAATGGCGCTGCCCTCCACCTCTACCTCGCCTATGCTGTAGTTGCGCTGGAAATTGGTGGAATCGTCCACTGCGTTCCACAGGCAAAACTCTACATAGCTGAAAAGCTGCAGCTGCTTTGCTGCGGCCGAAGTATTTTTAAGCCGAAGCCGGGTAACCTCGCAATTGGCCCCAAGGGGCACAAAGGTTTGCTGAGCCGCTGAAACGCCATTTTTAGCCGCTTCAATTACCGTATAGCCAAGGCCGTGGCGGCAATTATAACTGTCCAGCTCGGTTTGCACCGGCTGCCAGCCCGGGTTCCACACGGCGGCGCCGTCTTTTATATAAAAGTAACGGCCATTGCCGTCGCCCGGGGTATTGTTGTAGCGGTAGCGGGTAAGCCGCATAAGCTTTGCGTCCCGGTAAAAGCTGTAGCCGCCGGCCGTATTGGAAATAAGGCTGA
>JBKEBR010000437.1:0-12931 GCA_047973285.1 Oscillospiraceae bacterium
CAGCCAAGCAGGTTCAGGGTGCCCAAAATGTTGGTTTCGGCAAAAATGCCGGGGTTTTCAATAGAGCGGTCCACATGGCTTTCGGCGGCAAAGTTTACCACGGCACGCAGGTTGTATTGTTCAAACAATTCGCTCACCAGCGCGGTGTCGCGAATATCGCCCTGTATAAAAATATGGCGCTCGCTGCCCTCAATTTCGCGCAGGTTTTCAAGGTTGCCGGCGTAGGTAAGCTTGTCCAGGTTTACAATGCGCAGCTCCGGGTGCTGTGCCAGCATGTACAAAATATAGTTGGACCCAATAAAGCCGGCGCCGCCGGTTACCAAAATAGTTTTCATAAAAGCCTCCAAAATAATGTAGGGGTTTGGCTCTGTTCAAGGGCCATTCGCCGCCGGTGCCAGGCTAAAGGGCGTTTTTCATCTGCTGGTGGTAAGCGGCAATGGCCTGCTGCCAGGGGCGCATCTCATCGCCAATGGTGGCGCGCAGCATGGCGTTGTCCAGGGCGGAATAGGCGGGGCGCTTTGCGGGGCGGGGAAATTCTTCAGTGGTGCAGGGGGAAACAGCGGCGTCAATGTCCCACAGGCGCACAATTTCAGAGGCGAAATCGAACCAGCTGCACACCTCATTGTTGGTGCAGTGGTACAAGCCATATTCCTTGGTGGGAATAAGCTTTAAAATATGGTGGGCAAGGTCTTCGGCATTGGTGGGGTTGCCAAACTGGTCGTTTACCACCTTGGCGCTGCCGTTTTCCCGGGCAAGCCGCAAAATGGTTTTTACAAAGTTGTTTCCATTTTGCCCATACAGCCAGGCGGTGCGCAAAATAAACCACTGGCTGCAAACGTTTTTGACATATTCTTCGCCCAGCAGCTTGGTGTAGCCGTATACCGAGCGGGGGGCGGGCAGGGCCGTTTCAGGCACCGGGGCCGAGGCCTCTCCGCTGAGAACATAGTCGGTAGAAATATGCAGCAGCTTTGCCCCCACCTCTTCGCAGGCCATGGCCACATTGCGGGGGGCTATGGCGTTGGCGGCAAAGGCCGTATCGGGCTGCTTTTCGCAATTGTCCACGTTGGTGTAGGCGGCGCAGTTTACCACGGCATAAGGGGCATACCGGCGAATGAGCGCCGCGGTGTCGTGGCGGTTCGAAAGGTCTGCGTCGGGCAAATCCACAGGAATAACGGTGGCCAGCTGCAGCCGTTCAGGCAGGGGGCCAAGGCTGCTGCCGCCCTCCTGCAATTGCCGCTGTAATTCCTGCCCAAGCTGCCCTGCCGCGCCGGTAATTAAAATTTTCATATTGTTGTTTCCTCGCTTTGTGCTTTACAGCTTGCCGGGGGTTACCGTTTCGCCAATTTGGCGCAGGTACTCTCCGTACTCGGTTTTGGCAAGGGCGTCGGCGTGCTGCAACAGCTTTTGTTTGTTAATAAAGGTCTGGCGGTAGGCAATTTCCTCCAGGCAGGCAATGTACAGGCCCTGGCGGGTTTGCACCGCCTCTACAAAATTGGAGGCAGCCAGCATGGAACGGTGGTTGCCGGTGTCCAGCCAGGCCATACCCCGGCCAAACAATTCTACTTTCAACTCGCCCATGGCAAGGTAGGCGTTGTTGACAGAGGTAATTTCTATTTCGCCTCTGGGGCTGGGTTTTACGCTTTTGGCAATTTCCACCACGCGGTTGTCGTAAAAATAAAGGCCCGGCACGGCATAATTGCTTTTGGGGTGCTCGGGTTTTTCCTCAATGGAAACAACATTGTGGCCCGCGTCAAACTCCACAACCCCAAATTCCCGGGGGTTGGCAACATGGTAGCCAAAAATGGTGGCCCCTTTTTGCCGGGCCGCGGCAACGTTAAGCCGCTCGGTAAAGCCGTAGCCGTAAAAAATATTGTCGCCCAAAACCAGGCACACACTGTCAGAGCCTATAAAATCGGCGCCCACAATAAAGGCGTCGGCCAGGCCGCGGGGCTTGTCTTGTACGGCATAGCTGAAGTTTACACCAAAATTTTCCCCACTGCCCAGCAGTCGCTCAAACCCGGGCAAATCTGTGGGGGTGGAAATAATTAAAATGTCCCGTATGCCGGCAAGCATCAGGGTGGAAATGGGGTAATAAATCATGGGTTTGTCGTACACGGTAAGCATCTGCTTGGAAACCGCAATGGTAGAGGGGTACAGCCTTGTACCGGCCCCCCCGGCAAGAATAATTCCCTTCATAAAAACCTCCAACAAAATAGGTACTTACTATTTTAACCGAAAACCCCACTTTTTGAAATAGCGGAGCATGCTGCGAAGCTGCCACAAAAATTGCCTGAGGTGCTTGTGGGCGGCGCGGTGCCAGGCGTGCACCACCGTAACATAGGGGTAATACACCGCCCGGCCCTGCCGCAGTGCCTTTTGGGTGATGTCGGCATCCTCCACATACATAAAATATTTCTCGTCAAAGCCGCCCATTTTTTTGAAAATTTCAGTGCGAACCATAAAAAAGCAGCCGCTGCAAAATTCAATGTCGATGGGCTTTGTAAGGTCCTCGTCCAGCATCAGGTAGTGGTCTTCATATTTTTTGAGAAAAGGCAGGGGAAGCTGCCGGGCAACCAGCGGCAAAAGGGCGGGCCGCCGCTTGGCAATATACTGCGGCTCGCCGCCGGGAAAAACCAAGCGGGGGGTAACCATGGCAACATCGGGGTGCTCGTCCATCCAGTTTGCCAGGGCGGAAAGAGCGTCGTCCAGCAAAACAATGTCGGGGTTTACCACCGCGTGGTACCGGCTGTTCAGCAGCGGCAGCACCGCGTTATGCCCCGCCCCAAAACCCCGGTTTTTTGGCTGTGGAAGAAGGGTTACCCCGGGCGGTACGCCCTGCCTTTGCAGGGCCTCCAGGGCGCCGCCCGGCGAGGCGTTGTCCACCAAAAACAGCTGAAGGCTGCCCTGGGGGGTGTGCTTTACAATGCTTTGCAGGCAGGCAGCGGTTTCTTCGGCACCGCCATACATTACCACTGTGGCGCTAAGCCTGTGCATACAATCTCCCTTGTTGTGCGGTTTTAAAAAAAGGCAGCGCGGTGGGCAGGCCTATTCAGAAGCGGCAGAGGAGGTTTCCTCTGGTGCGGAGGCGGAGGTGTCGGCGCCGCTTTCCCCCGCTGCCTCAGAGGCTGTGGCGGCATCGCCCCCGGTAACATCAATGCCGGCGGCCCTGGCAAGGCTGCGGGCAAGGTCGGTGGCGCGCACAATTTGGGAATCGGTGCGGGGGTCTACGTTGTACAGGGAAAGCTCGCTGTCGGCGCCCGCCGTTACAATTACCTCGGGGGTAAGGCCGGTGCCGTCCCAGGCCTCGTCGTTGCCGGTAAGCAGCTTGGCAACGGTAACTACAACGGCCGAGCCGTCGCTCAGGCGCTGCGGCGCCGATTGCAGCATGCCCTTTCCCGCGGTTTGGGCGCCCACCAGCTGGCCGCCGGCCAAATTGCGAATGCTGGCGGCAAACAGCTCTGCCGCGCCCGAGGTGTCGGCGTTTACCACCACCACCATGGGCAGGTCTATGCTGTTTTCGTCGTCGGAGGTACTGAGCACCTTGGTGGTGCCGTTTTTATACTCTGCTTTTGCAATGGTGCCAAGGGGGCACACAAGGTCTATCATTTTATAGGCCTGCTCATACTGGCCGCCGGTGTTGCCGCGCAAATCAAACACAAACCCCTTTACGCCCTGGGCCTGGGCATCGCGAACGGCATAATCAAATTCGGCGTAGGTGTTGGCGCCGAAAGAGGAAATGCGAATGTAGGCAAAGCCGTCCAGGTTTTGCCAGGCGTCTATGGTAGGGGCGGTATAAGGCACCCGCTGCACGGTAAAGCTTTTTTCCTCGGTGGAGTTGTACAGGCAGGTAAGGGTTACCGGCGCGCCCTCCAGGCCCCGCAGGGCGGCCTGCATGGCCTTCACGCTGCCAAAGCTTTTGGCGTCGGTTTCATCCACCTTGGTAATGTAGCCCCCAACGGTAATGCCGGCCTGGGCAGCGGGGGAATCGGGGTATACCTTGGCAATTAAAAAATAGTTGTTGGGGTCGCGAATTACCTCAATGCCAATGCCCACCCGCTTGCCGTTTTCAATTTCCAAAAGCTCGGCGTATTCTTTTTCGGTGTAATATACGGCGCCAGAATCCCGCAGGCCGTCCACATAGCCGCGCGCAACCCGGTCGCCAAGGTAGGTGTCGTCTATTTCACCATAATAATTGCCCCGGGCGTACCGGTCAATGTCGGAAATTTTGTTGTTCAGCACCTGGCGCTGAATGGTAGAGCTGATGTTGGTGTTAAACATTTGCCGTGCAATTACCATGGTAATTGCCATGGTAACGGTCATGGCAATCAGGGTAATGGAAAGGGCAATGCTCACAGATATTTTTTTGTTCATTCAAACCTCCAAGGGCTGTGCAGCGGCAAAGGCCGCAACCTGAAAATTTCCCGCCGGGCAGGGGTGGTTATTTCAAATAATTCAGCGGGTTTTGGGGCACGCCGTCCTGCAATACTTCAAAATGCAGGTGGTAGCCGCCGCTGGCGCCCACCACAAACCCGGTGTTGCCCACCGTGGCAATGGGGGTGCCCGCCTCTACCTCGGTGCCAACGCCGGCCGTCAGCGAAGAGCAGTGGGCATACAGGGTTTTGGTGCCCGCCCCGTGGTCTACCACAATATAGTTTCCATAGCTGCTGTGGGCGTAGGTGGCCTGAATAACCCGGCCCTTGCCCGCGGCCACAATGGTGGCGCCGTTAATGCCGCTGCCGGAAATGTCCATGCCCCTATGGCCCTTACCGTTGGGGTCGGCCGCGCCAAAATAACAAGAAATGGTATAAAAACCGGGAACAGGCCAGGTAAACTGGCCGCCCACATACTGGCTGCCGTCCCCGCTGCTGCTGCCCCCCAGCGAGCCCCCTATCTGGCTCATTTCCTTCTGGGCGGCCACCAGGTCGGCATAGGTGTCGTCGTAGGCCTCTTCCTGGGCTTTAATTTGCGCGTCGGCGGCAGAAATTTTTGCGTTTTGGTCGGCAATGTTCTGGGCCAGAATTTCGGCGTTGGCAGCCAGCTCATCGTAAGAGCTTTGCAAAGAGGCAAGCAGCGTGTCTATTTCGGTTTGCTCGGCCTCCAGCTCTGCCTGCTGCCGGTTCAGCAGCGCCAGCAGGTCGGTGTCGTTCACCGAAATGCGGCGCAGCGAATCGGTTACCGTTAAAAACTCCGAAAAACTGTTTACGTTTAAAATGGAAGAGAGAATGCCGGAGTTGTTCTGCTTGTAAATGGCCACCAGCCGTTGGCGAAAAAGCTGGTCGTTTTCATAAATAACGGCCCGTTTTTGCGCCACCTCCTCCTGCTTTGCCGCAAGGCTTGCCTCGGCCTCGGCAATTTGCTGCTGGTTCAGGGCAATCATCTGGTCCAGCGTCGCCTTTTGCTCCAGCAGCGCCTTGCGCAGCTTTTCGGCCTGCGCCTTGCTGCTTTTATAGGAGTTGATTTGCTGGGTAATGGTGGTCAGCTCTTCCTTCAGCCGCTTGTATTTCTCGGCGGCGGTTTCCGCGTATACCGGGGGTGCCAAGGCGGCAAAAAGCATGATAAAGGCGCAGGCAAAGCAGGCTATGCGGCGCCGTTTTTGTTTACTCATGGAAATGCCTCCTGGTTTTGCGGGCAGGGCCCGCCGGGCAGGGCAAAAAATTACAGTTCCTTGTCCCCGGTCAAGTAGGGCCAGGGGTCGGTTTTAACGGTGTTGTCCAGGCGCAGCTCAAAATGCAAATGGGGCCCGGTGGAATTGCCGGTGTTGCCAACGGCGGCAATGGTGGCGCCGCGGCTTACGGTTTGCCCCACGCTTACATAAATGGCCGAGCAGTGGGCGTACAGGGTTTTTACCCCGCCGCCGTGGTCCAGAATTACATAGCTGCCATAGCCGGACTTTCCGTTGTTGATGACCACCATCACCACCGTGCCGGTGTTGGCGGCCACAATATCGGCCCCATGAATGGGGGTGCCGCCCTGGGTGGCAATGTCCACCCCGGTGTGGAAATTTGGCCGCCCGTACAGGGTGCGCCAGCCAAACCAGGAGGAAATATACTGCTTGCCGTTGTGAGAGGGCACCGGCCATTCCAGCGCGCCGCCCACATAAGCCCCGGAAGAGCCGCCAAGGCTTTTCCATATTTCTTCCATTTCATTTTGGGTGGCCTCCACCTCCTGCAAGGCGGCGGCTTTATCCGCTTCGCTTTGTGCTATTTCCTGCATGGCAGCCGAAATAACCACGTTTTGCTGGGCAATGTTGGCGTTGTATTCTGTCCATTTCGCATCCAGGGTTTGCTGCTCGGCCTGCAAAGTGGCAAGCAGGCTCTCAAGGTCGGCCTTGGCCTGCTCCAGCTGTGCCCGCTGGTCCTCCAAAAGGGTGAGCAAATCGGTGTCGTTTTTAGAGATGGTCTGCAAATTTTTGCTGATGGATAAAAATTCGGAAAAAGAGTTAACCGACAACAGGGTAGACAAAATGCCGGCGTCGTTCATTTTGTAAATGGCCACCAGCCGCTGGCGGAATAATTTGTCGTTGGTGTCAAATTCCTGCTGCTTTTGGGTAATTTCCAGTACCTTCTGGTCTATCTCCACAACCTTGGTTTCAATTTCCTGTTTTTTCAAAGATATTTGCTCTTCAATCAGCGCCTGCTCCTGCTGCAGGGCCGCCCTGCGGGCCTGGGCGGCGGCGGCGGTGTTTTTGCCCGCCTGAATGTCCTGGTTCAGGGCGTCTATTTTGGCGCGGGTTTCCTCCTGCTTTTTTTGAAGTTCCGCAAGGCGCTCCTGCAATTCTTCCGTGCTGGTACTTGTGCCGGTTACACTGGAGGCCTGCACAGGCAAAAGGGGCCCTGTTGCCATGTACAAAACAACAAAAAGCAAAAAGAAGCTGAGGCAGCGAATCAATTTTTTGTAGGTGCTCATGCCGTTCTCCTTAGCGTATAAACAGGGCAGAAATGCTTTCGGGGCCCGTTATACTTTTAAGTGTTTGCGGATGCTGCTGGAGGTGCCCAGCCCGCCAATCAGTATGCCAAAGCCTACAAAGGCCAAAATCAGCAGGTACCAAATATCCCTCAGCGGAACAATGCTGGAAACAATGGTAAGCACCCACAGGTTCTGCCCCTGGTTCAGGTATTGCAAAACCAAATAATAGGCGCCGCACACAATGCCCGAGGCCAAAAGGCCGGAAATAGCCCCCACCGTCATGCCCTCCACAAAAAACGGCAGGCGAATAAAGGCGTTGGTGGCCCCCACATATTTCATAATGCTTATTTCCCGGCGGCGGGCAAACACCGTAAGGCGAATGGTGTTGCTGATGATAATAATGGAAACAAGGCCCAGCAGGGCCACCAGGGCCCAGCCCCCATAGGTAACGGCGTTTTTAATGGTTACCATTACGCCCGCAAGCTCCGACGGGGTGGAAACACTCTCCACCCCCTCCAGCACGGCAAGGCTTCCGCTGGTGTTGGCAATGGCGGCAAGGTCGTTTACCGTTACCCGGTACGAGGCGGGCAGAACGTCGGGGTAGCCGTCCAGCAAATTGCCATAGCCCTCCATCCATTCCTTCATCTGCGCCATGGCTTCTTCCTTGGAGCTGAAATGAACTTCGTCCACATTGGGCAGGGCTTTTATGCTTTCGCCCATGGCGGCAATTTGCTCTTCGGTGGCGTCGCCCAGAATATACACAATAATTTCGTTCTGGCTGCCAAGGTAATCTACAATGCGGTTCACATTCAGCGAAACCAGTGTGGCAATGCCGGTAATAATCAGGCAGGCGGTAAGCACGCCAATGCTGGCAAAGGTCATCAGGCGGTTGGCCGCCATGTTGTGCCAACCCTGCTTCACCAAATAACGAAGGCTTCCGGGGTTCATCGGCGGCGCCCCCCTTTCGGCTGAATAACGTCATCCACCACGGTGCCGTGGTCTATGGTAATAATTCGCTCAGAAAACCGCTGTGCCAGCTCGTGCTCGTGGGTAACCACCACCACGGTGGTGCCCACCATGTTAATGGCCTTCAGCAATTCCATAATTTCCACCGAAAGCTCGGGGTCTATGTTGCCGGTGGGCTCGTCGGCAATTACAATGGGGGGCGAGTGCACCAGGGCGCGGGCCAGCGCAACACGCTGCTGCTCGCCGCCGCTCATTTCGCTGGGCAGGCTGCGGGCCTTGCCGGCAAGGCCCACCAAATTCAACACGTATGGAACCCTCTTTTTTATTTCACGCTCGGGAATATTTGTTACCCGCATGGCAAAGGCCACGTTTTCAAAGGCCGTCATGGTGGGAATCAGCCGAAAGTCCTGAAACACAACGCCAAGGCCGCGGCGCAGGTAGGGAATGTCCCGCTGGCGCATTTTGGTAAGGTCGCGCCCGTTTACAATTACCCGGCCCCCGCTGGCAACCTCCTCCCGCAGAATCAGCTTTAAAAAGGTGCTTTTGCCCGCGCCGGAATGCCCTAAAACAAAAACAAACTCACCCCGGTGAATTTCAAGGTTTACGTCGTGTAACGCCTTGTTTCCGCCAGGGTAGGTTTTTTTTACGTTGTTAAAACTTATCATTACCGAATTATCCGAGACAATCGGTTTTTTTGCCATGGCTTGTGCACCTCCAGGTAAGGGAATTGTTTGCTGCACATTGGGGCGGGGCGGCACGGCGGCAAACTTTTACAGAACGGCCGGGTTTGTGTACGGGCCTATTGTGCCAACTGCCGTAAAACAGGCAAAACGCTGTGCCGCAGCGTTCCAACAAAACTGCAATTCCTTTTCCCCAAACATGCTATATGGGACCGCCGCTTAAAAACGACAGTCCCATGGTAACATGTTCCGCTTATTTTATCAATATTTTGCCGGGTTGGACGTGAGGTATTTTTTAACCATAAGGGCCACTTTAAATACAATGGCATCGTCAAATTCCCGCAGGTCAAGGCCGGTAAGCTTTTTGATTTTTTCAAGGCGGTACACCAGGGTGTTGCGGTGTACAAACAGCCCGCGGGAGGTTTCGGAAACGTTCAGGTTGTTTTCAAAAAAGCGCTGTATGGTAAACAGGGTTTCGTCATCCAGCGAATCAATGCTGCCGTGGTTGAACACCTCTTTCAAAAACATTTCGCACAGGGTGGTGGGCAGCTGGTAAATAAGGCGGGCAATGCCAAGGTGGTTGTAGCTTATAATCGACTGCTCGGCGTCAAACACCTTGCCAACCTCCAGGGCAATTTGGGCCTCTTTAAAGCTGGCGGCAAGGTCTTTAATATTGGAAATGGGGGTGCCAATGCCCACCAGGGCTTTGATGTAATGCTCTCCGTTCAAGGTGTCTACAATGGAAGCGGTCAGCTTTTCAATATCCTTTTCGTCAATGCCGCGCTTAATTTCCTTCACCAGCACGGTATCGGTTTCGCTTACGTTGAACACAAAGTCCTTCTGCTTATCGGGGAAAAGGCCGCTCACCACGTCAAAGGCGGAAATATCGTTGCCGTTGGTTACCCGAATCAATAATACCACCCGGGCAACATCGGTGGCAAAGTGCAATTCACGCGCTTTTGCGTAAATGTCGCCGGGCAGAATGTTTTCCAGTACAATATTTTTAATGAAATTCGATTTGTCGAATTTTTCGTCGTGGTACTGCAAAATGTTCTGCAGGCTTATGGCCACAATATTGGCGTCCCGTGCGGCGGCACTGTCGGTGCCCTCCACAAAAACGGCATATTCGTCGCGGCGGCCGCCTGCAAACAAATGGTATGTATAAGGCCCAACTACAAAATGGTCGCTGCCGGCCGCCGCAAGCTGGGCACTTGGATATTCCTCATGAACCTCGCCTGTGCGGGCGGGCTCGGTACATGCCACAACGGTTCCGTTTTCGTCTACTACGCCGGCGGCGCGCCCAAGGGTGTCTTTCATTTGGTAAACAACGCCTTGGAATACACGATTTGCCATATTACCACATTTCCCTTCCTTGTTTTAATTTCAAAACCCCAATTCGCCCTCTATGAAGAAAACAAAACGATTTGTCTAGAATGACGAATGATTGCCTCCATTGGTATATAGTTTACACAACTGGATTGACTTTTGCAACAGTTTTAAACAAATATTGAGACTTTTTATTGTACATATTGAAAATAAGCGAATTTAACGGTTCAGCAAAAGAAAGAATGGAAAGAAGTTTTTTTGCCGGGCGGCGCGGCGCACCCAAAGTGCGGTGCGGCAAAAAGCTGCCGTTTTTTGCCGGAAAAAACGCCGGGCGGAAAGCCGAAAATTCACATTTGTAACCAAATAGTAAGGCATTTGTAACAAATGTGTAGTGGTTTTGCTGTACATTATTCACAATTAGGGTGCTATAATAGCCAATGATCCCGGCAGGGGCAAAGCCCTTCGGCGCGGGAGAAACACATATGGACGTTAAAAAGGAGACAAAATGAAAAAGATTCTTGCTATGCTCAGCATTACCGCCGTTATGGCTTTGGCCCTGGTTGCCTGTGGCAGCACCACTTCCTCTTCTGCCGCTTCTTCGGCCGCCGCTTCCAGCACCGCTTCCGAAGTGGTGAGCAGCGAAGCAGAGAGCACCTCTGAAGCTGCCAGCGAAGCCGCCAGCACTTCCGAAGCCGCCAGCGAAGCTGCCAGCACCTCCGAGGTTGTTTCCTCCAGCACCGCTGCCTAATTTTACAACAGGTACCTCCCCCGCCAGTGCAGTGCACCGGCGGGTTTTTGTTTTTTTGCGGGCTGTTTATGCGGGGCGCGGGTTGGCAAGCCGGGGGCGGCTGTGGTATGCTGGTATCAATTTCAAAGGTTCCAAAACAGGGTCCGAATGCCGCTTGCGGCCATTTGCCCCGGGTTTTGCGGCGGGCGGCTATAAAGGAGGATACTATGCGTTTTATCAGTTGGAATGTTAACGGGTTCAGGGCGGCCTTGCGCAACGGGTTTGAAGAGGCCTTTGCCCGGCTCGATGCCGATGTTTTTTGCCTGCAGGAAACCAAAATGCAGCCGGGCCAGGCGGTGTTTGAGCCGCAGGGGTACAGCCAATATTGGAACAGCGCCGAAAAAAAGGGGTATTCCGGCACCGCCGTTTTTACCCGGCGGGAACCCTTGAAGGTAACTTTTGGAATAGGGCCCGAGCAGCACGGCACCGAAGGGCGCGCCATTACCCTTGAATACCCGGAATTTTACCTTGTAAACGTGTACACGCCAAACGCCCAGCCAGAGCTGAAGCGCATTGATTACCGCATGCAGTGGGAGGAGGATTTGCGCGCCTACCTGCTGGGGCTGGACGCCAAAAAACCGGTGGTGTACTGCGGCGATTTGAATGTGGCCCACAATGAAATTGACCTTAAAAACCCCGGGCCCAACCGGGGGCAGGCGGGCTTTTCCGACCAGGAGCGCGAAAAGATGACCACCCTTTTGCAAAGCGGCTTTACCGACACCTTCCGGGCGCTGTACCCCGATAAAACCGGGGCCTACAGCTGGTGGAGCTACCGCTTTAACGCAAGGGCCAACAACGCGGGCTGGCGCATCGACTATTTTGTTATTTCGAACAGGCTGGCCGAAAAGGTGAAAGACAGCGTAATTTACGCCGATGTTACCGGCAGCGACCATTGCCCCGTAGGGCTGGAAATAGAGCTGTAAAAAAGGGGCTGTTTTGCCGGGCCCCGCAAGGCCGTTTTAAATGCTGGCCCGCCAAAGGCGCTTTTTTGCGCCCCGGCGGGCCTTTTGCTACGGCAGCGTCTCTATCAGCTTTTTCCTCAGCCGGGCAATGGTTTCACCGGCAAGGCCCGCCTTTATAAGGTAGGCTTCGGCGCTGCCGTAGTTTTCCTCAAGGTGGCGCAGCACCCGGCGCATGCTTTCGGGCAGGCTGCGAAAAATGTAATCGGGTATTTCCTGGTCGGCAAGGGTTCCGGTGCGCTGCACAAAAACCTCGCGCATGTATACCTCGGTAACGGTGTAATCCGCCTCAATATCGGCGTTGGGCACACCGGCCAGGTGCAGCAGCAGCATGGCCACCACGCCGGTGCGGTCTTTTCCGGCGGTGCAGTTAAACAGGCAGGCGCCCGCGGCCCCGGCCAAGTGCTCAAAAATTTGCACAAGGTCGTGGCTGTTGTTTTCCAACAGGGAAATGTATAGGCCCGACATAGAGCCGGGCAAATCCCCTTCAAAATAGCTGGAATTCATCTGGTCTAAAAGGGGCACGCCGTATACCGTAAACCCGGGCCGGTTTAAAAGCTGGGAGGGTTCACGGGTTTTTTCCTCGTTGCTGCGCAGGTCTACCGCGGTGGTAACGCCGTAGGCCCGCAGGGTTTCAATGTCTTGCCCGGTTAAAAAGCCCGGTGTGGCCGAGCGCAAAAAAACGCCCCAGCGGGTAATGCCCCCCGCGCAGGGGTAGCCGCCAAGGTCCCGCGTATTGGGGGAGCCCTGCAGGGCAAGGCGGCGCTGTGGTATCAACATGGCCGGTATCTTCCTCTCTTTGTTAAGTCTCTTTTCTGCATAAAAAGTACAGGGGCGCCGTGTTTTGCGCCCTGTGTAAAATGTTTTGGGTGCCTTACCGGTTCAGCCTTTGCCAAACGGCGGCCAGCGCCAGGGGCAAATCTGCCGGGGAAAGCCCAATTTCGCCATACTGCTCGGCCGCCACAGCGGCGGCTGCCGCGTGCAGCCAAACCCCACCCCCCCCCCCCACCCCCCCCCCAAACCCCACCCACACCACCCCCCCAAAAAAACCCCCCCCACCAACCCCCCCCCCCCCCCACCCCCCCCCCCCCAACCCCCTGGCGGGCCACCCCCGCCCAGAGAAACAAGTGAGTAGTTTTTGGTTGGGTCAACCACCGTTTTTTTGTTTTTTTGTTGATGAGCCGCGTGTGAGTGACGGGGGGGGGGGGGGGGGGGGGGGGGGGGGGGGGGGGGGGGGGGGGGGGGGGGGGGGGGGGGGGGGGGGGGGGGGGGGGGGGGGGGGGGGGGGGGGGGGGGGGGGGGGGGGG
>JBKEBR010000438.1:0-1954 GCA_047973285.1 Oscillospiraceae bacterium
CTTTGGCTGCCTGCCGAACCATGTGGTGGGCAAGGCCATGATCAGTAAAATACGTTCTGTATATGCGCAGGCAAATATTACGCCTATTGACTATGACCCCAGCGCCACCCGGGTAAACCAGGAAAACCGCATTAAGCTGATGATTGCGGTGGCCAAGGAACGGCTGGACGGCACTGTGCCCGCCCCCGCCGCCCAGCTGCCCTCCCTTGATGCCCTGCCCCGTGCGGAAATACGGTTGGCACAATAGCAATATGCGAAGCCCCCCTCTTTCATGGAAAAAGTGAAAGAGGGGGGCTTATTTTTTTCTTTGCCGCCGTTTGCGGGCCGTCGCCTATTGAATAAGGCCAACCAGCAGGTAATACGCCGCCGGCACCAGAATGGCGGGCAAAAAATTGCCCACCTTTATTTTGGTAAGCCCCAGCATGTTAAGGCCGAGGGCCGTAATCATAATGCCGCCCACAATGGAAATTTCGCGCAGAATATCGGCGTTCAAAAAGGGGCTTATCCACACCGCCAGCAGGGTAATGGCCCCCTGGTATACCAGCACGCTGCCCGCCGAAAACAGCACCCCCACGCCAAGGCTGCTGGCCATGATGATTGCGGTAATGCCGTCCAGGGTGCTTTTGGCAAACAAAATGCCATGCTGCCCCTGCAGCCCGCTTTCCAGCGGACCCAGCACCGACATGGTGCCCACGCAGAACAGCAGGCTGGCCGCCACAAACCCGCGGGAGAGGTTTCCGCTTTCGCCCTTCAGCCGAACCTTTGTTTGCAGCCAGTTGCCCAGCTTTTCCAACCGGGCCTCAACACCCAGCCATTCGCCCGCAATGCCGCCCAGCACAAGGCTTATAATAAACAAAATGGGGTTGGCGTCGGCGTTCAGCAGGCCGCCCGTCGCACCCGAAATGCCAATGAACAAAACAGAAAGGGCCACCGCCTGGGTGATAATAGCCTTGTATTTTTCTTGAATGCCCTTGCGCAAAAAAAGGCCCGCCAGCCCACCGGCCAAAATGGCCGCCGTGTTTACAATGGTTCCCAGCATATACCGTTACCGCCCTTTGCCGCTTAGTTTTATAAACTTTTGGTATATTTTTTAAAAAATATACCATTATCGCCCTTTGGCGGGTGGCCCTACAAGGGCAGCTCGTATTCCCGCAGCTCGCAATTGTCGGTATAAAAGGCCTCAAATTCCTGCTGCGTCATATCTTCAAAATAGGTGTTCAGCACCCTGGCGGCGCTGCCGTGGCACACCAGCAAAACCGTTTTGCCGCGGTGGCTTGCAATGATGTCATCCAGCGCATTGTAAATGCGCTGCGCCATTTGCATGGGCGATTCGCCCCCCGGCATTTTGCGGCAAATTTGGTATTTTTGCTGTATATACGCCGGGGAATTGCAGGACTCCCCTTCAAGCTTCCCATAATTCTGTTCCCGCAGGCGGGCGTTGGTTTGCACCGGCAGGCCTATCGCCTGCGCCAGAATTTGCGCCGTTTGCCGGGCCCGCTTCAAAGGGGAGGCAATAATTGCTTCAATGCCCCGGCCGCCAAGGGTTTTGGCAAGCGCCTGTGCCTGCCCTATTCCCTTTGGGGTAAGCTCAATATCGGTGCTGCCGCACAGCCTGTTTTCAAAATTCCAAACGGTTTCACCGTGGCGGGTAACGTAAATTTTCATAAAAACCTCCACACAAAAGTTTGCCGCCTTCGGCGGCGAATTGGCTGCCGTTTTGCCCCTTGCCATTGTACCGGCGCGGCTTGCAGCAGCCAACAGGAACCTTGGCTGCACCGCGCGCAACCGGTTGCCGCACACCCCGGCGAACCGCGCGCCGCCGGGCCCTGCCAATTTTACAGGCAGCTCATTTATTATACCCCACTTTGCGCCGCCCGCCAACCGCCTAGGCAAAAGGCTTGTCAAGGGCGCACCGGCAGGCGGCGTCCTTAGGGGCAAACGCCCTGCCAAAGCC
>JBKEBR010000439.1:0-1761 GCA_047973285.1 Oscillospiraceae bacterium
CAGGATTTGAACCTGCGACCTTCGGGTTATGAGCGCGATTCTTTTCTTTTCCAAAGGTGCCGAAAAGTGCCAGAATATGCGATAAATCAATTAAAATTAGGCTGTTACTTTCCCGTTTGTTCCGTTGTGTTTCCCCACTAGCCCATACTTTCTTGATAAAATCTTGAAAAAAATGCGGCAACAGTTTCTTTTTTTTATCACAAGTATAATTCTTTGAGCCTACTCGTTTAGCATAATACACAATAAAACCCTTAAATATTTTACACGTGTTTTACGTGTTTTCTATTGTATATACGTGCAGCACGTGCTATAATTAAAACATGGAAAGGGGGAACACATGGAATGACCTTTAGGGATATGGAAAAAATCATAAAAGCAGATGGGTGGCAGCTGGTAAAGGTTCAAGGGTCGCACCACCATTACCGCCATAGTACAAAACCCGGAAAAGTTACAATTCCCAAACACAGCGGCGACATTCCAAAGATGGTTGTAAATTCCATTAAGAAACAGGCGGGGCTGAAATAAGCCCCGGCCTTCCCCTACAATATATATTAAGACTAAGGAAAGGAAGTAACAAAATGAAATATGTATACCCTGCTTGTTTTTACAAAGAAGAGGATGGGCGCTATTCTGTATCTTTCCCCGACCTGGGTATTGCAACATACGGCGACAATATAGCGGACGCCATGGAAATGGCCGCCGATGCTGTTGCGGGCTGGGTGCTTGAATCACTAGAACACGGCGACAAAATCCCCATGCCCTCGGCGCTGGATGAAGTCAAAGCCGATGAGCAGCCGGGCGGTTTTGTTTCGCTTGTTTACACTGATATTGACAGGCATAAGGCAAACCACGAAGAAAAGCCAGTTAAAAAAACCTTAACTATTCCTTCTTGGCTTAACCAAGCCGCAGAAAAGAAGAATATAAATTTCTCGGCCACACTTAAAGAAGCGTTAATTGAAAAACTGGCGCAATAAAAATACCGGGGCACCCACATGGGCGCCCCGGCTTTTCTTTTTTTATTCGTTTTTTTCTTCAGGTACACCCGCTGCCTTTGAAACAGTGGCCGAAACAATTTTTAAAATCTTTTTCAGAAAGTCCGGGCACGGTGCGCCCATGATTACGGCGTTTTCTAAAATACTGCCCAACTCTGTTACTATCAGCCATACCAGCACAAGAGGTAAAATAATACCTGCAAAAGTAAATGGTAGAGTAACCGGCAGAAAGTCAATTACAACCGTAATAACAAAGTCGGCCACGGCGGCCACTAGCACAACGGCAATCATGCCGCCTTTGTGAAACGCCCCTTCGCGGGCGCGCTTGCTGTTCCATTCCCCGCCCTTGGCAGCGGCTAGGCTGCCGGTTACCCAATCAACAGCCATGCACAGCACCCATGCAAGCACCAACCAGCCCAGCCAGCCAAAAGCCGCCGTAAAACCTGCGGCTGCGGTTACAATTGCCGCTTTAACGGTTAAAAACACATTGTTGGATTTTTCCATTATATTTCCACCCCATGAATTGTTTTCATGTCGGCCTTCAGGTCGGCATTTTCCTTTTGTGCGGCCGCAATGTCCGCAATTAATTCGGCATCGTTTTGCCCGGCTAATGCTGCCGCCAATTCGGTTTTTGTTGCTACAAGCTGGGCCTGTGTGTCGGCAAGGGCCGCTTTGGCGTCGGCGGTGGCCTGCACAGCGGTTGCCACGGCGGCGGCGTTCTTTTCGGCAGTCGCTTTCATTTCGTCATATTCATCCTGCGGCACGCCGG
>JBKEBR010000440.1:0-2143 GCA_047973285.1 Oscillospiraceae bacterium
GCATTTACTATGCACGGGTTAAAGAGTATTTAACCTTGGCTGAAAGCAACAACAAGGTATAACAACGCCTCTCCTGTCGCTCGGTTGCCACAAAATGGTAGCGTGGCGGCTTTTTTGTTCTGCCATCCTTTAAATTTAAAGAACTTTTCTTTTTTCATAATTTGGCTTGACTTTTATTTGCAGGACTCCTTGTTTTTTTATTGCCGCTGTATTGCCTGTTGCAGGCGCAGCAGCGCTTCTTGCAGAACTGCCCGGGGGCAGGCCAAATTAATTCTGCCAAAGCTTTCGCCCCCCTGCCCGAACATGGCCCCCATGCTGAGGTAAAACTGCGCTTTTTGCTTTAAAAAGGCGCCAAGCCCGGCAGGCGGCAGCCGCAGCGCGGAAAAATCTACCCAGGCAAGGTAGGTGCCCTCCAGCGGGTACACCGCAAGCTGGGGAAGGCGCTCCTTTATAAAGCCTTGCAGGTATTCGTAATTGCCACGCAGGTAAGGCAGCAATTCTTCGAGCCAGGGCTGCCCCTTTTCAAAGGCGGCCCGGGTGGCGGCAACGCCAAAAAACGAGTTGAAATGGCTGCCGTCCTCATCGGCTTGTTTTTTAAACCTGCCTCGCAGGCCGGCGTTTGGAATAAAAAGGCTGGAGCAGGCAAGGCCCGCCAAAGAGAAGGTTTTGCTGCCCGAGGTTGCCACCACGCAATTGTTTAACGGGGCATTTTTTACAAGGCCAAGGGTGGTGTGCCGGTGGGGCGCATACACAATATCGCTGTGAATTTCATCGCAAAACAGCACCAGTTTGTGCCGCTGGCAAATGCTTGCCAGCCACTCCAGCTCTTGCTGCCGCCATACCCTGCCCACCGGGTTGTGGGGGCTGCATAAAATAAGCATGGATGCCTTTGGGGCTACGGCCTCCAGGTTTTCAAAATCCATTTCATACCGGCCATCCACAATTTTCAGCGGGTTTTCAACCAGGGTTCTGCCGGTATTTTTTACCGCTTCAAAAAAAGGGTTGTATACCGGCGGCTGCACAACAACCCCCGCGCCAGGCTTTGTAAAAGCTTTTATGGCTGTATATAAGCCGGAAATAACACCGGCTGTATTTACCATCCACTCTGTTTCGGGGTGCCAGCTGTGGCGGCGCTGCTGCCAGCCAATAACCGCTTGTTTAAACGCCTCATCGGGGTAGGTGTACCCCCACAGGCCAAGCTGCGCAAGGCGGGTTACCTCCTGTATTACCTCGGGGGCGGCGGGAAATTCCATGTCTGCCACCGAAAGCGGCGCAATGTTGGCGGGGCAGCCTGCCGCCTGGGCCATGTCCCACTTGGCAGAGGCCATATTGCCGCGGTTAACCGGCGTATCAAAATTATACATAAGCATAAGCCTCCGCTTTGCGCCCAATGGCAGAGGCGCCAAAATAATATTGGTACTTTAAAAAAAGCGTGGGACCGGCGGCACTGCCAAAACGGCAAAAATTCTACCCTTTGGTGCTGCTTTATGCCGGTACGGCCACAGGAACGCTTTTAGTATAACACAGTGCCAACGGCTTTTAAAACCCTGTTTTGTTTAAAATACCGCTCTTTACAAAACGTAAAATATTGGTATAATGGTTCATGTGCCGAAACCCTTAGGGGCTTTTGGCACACCGGCAACATAGGCGCCCGTAGCGCAGTTGGATAGCGCGTTTGACTCCGACTCAAAAGGCCGCTGGTTCGAATCCAGTCGGGCGTACCACATTGGTTTGCCAAAAAAGAAGAAACGCCTTATAAGGCGTTTCTTCTTTTTTGCTTTTTTTGTGTGAGCTTCGTATCTTCTCAGCGGCAAAAATTTTGTTAAAAATACACCCTGCACAACTCCGCCTAGCCCAATGCGGTTTGGCAAGCCGCGCTTATGGCTTAACCGGTATGTGGGCGGCCACCGCCAAACGCGCAGCGATAAGCCTCTTTCGCTGGTTGCATAGCCAATTTTCGCTGGGCAAAGGACTCTGTTTTGGCAGGGGGCGCACAGGCTTGCCCCATTTCTTTTTACAGGGGTGCACAAAAGGGTTGGCCAGGTTTTCCCCGCTTGCGGCCAAAGGCTTTGTTTTTTTTGTTTTAAAAGTACCAAGCCTTTTGGTTGGTGGTGGAAATGGCCACCGCCCCCACCGAGAGGGC
>JBKEBR010000441.1:0-4651 GCA_047973285.1 Oscillospiraceae bacterium
ATAGGCGCCGCGCTGCTGCTGTGCTTTTTAATGCTGTGCTGGGTGCTGTACAAAAATATACGGGTGCGGGGTTTTGCCCTTTTGCAGCTGGCGGCCTTTAGCGCCCTTGCCTGTGTTTTGCTTTTGCCCAGCATGCACGAGCGGTACGGCTACCTTGCCGAGGTACTGCTGTGGGCCTGCTTTTTTGTGCGGCCCGCCGGGAAAAGCCTGTGGCCGGCGGCGTTGTTTACCCTTTCCGGGTACTGCGCCTATGCCTCGTATTTGTTTGGGTTTTGGCCGCTGCCCAAAGAGGCGCTGGCCGCCGCCAATTTGGCGGCGTTTGTGTGGTATACCTGGCAGGTGGGGGTTGTGGGCCCTGCGGCAAATAAAATTCCCTCCAAAAATTTGCAATAGAAATGGGTTTGGGCAAAAGTGGTTTCATTTGCGTTTTAAAGCCGCAAAAGGAAGGGCCCGGGCCGGGAAAGGAAACAGTATATGGCATTGGATGCCGCCACCCTGGCGCTTTGCGCCACAGAATTAAAGGAAAAGCTGCCGGAGGCGCGGATTGATAAAATTTTTCAGCCCACTCGGGATGAAGTATTGCTTGCCCTGCGCACCCGCACACAAAGCCACCGGCTGCTGCTGTCTGCGCGCAATGGCTCCGCACGGGTATGCCTAACCTTGGAAAGCTACGAAAACCCGGCCGCGCCGCCCTCTTTTTGCATGCTGCTGCGCAAGCACCTTACAGGGGCGCGGCTGCTGGACGTGCGCACGCTGCCGGGCGAGCGCATTGTTTTTTTTGATTTTTTGTGCACCAATGAAATGGGCGACCTTGTGCGCAACACCCTGGCGGCCGAATTGATGGGCCGCTACTGCAACCTGGTGCTGGTGGCAAAGGGCCCGGCGCAGGCTGCGCAGCCGGGCGAGGACGGCAAAATTATTGATGCTTTGAAGCGGGTGGATTTTGAGGATTCTGAGGTGCGGCAGCTTTTGCCGGGCCTTGGGTACACCCTGCCGCCCCGGCCAAACCGCCTGGGCTTTCTAGAGGCCCCGGTTGCCGAGCTTGAAACGGCGGTGGCCGCTTCGGACGCTTCGGCGGTGAACACCCTGAAAAAGGTTGCCGGCGGGGTGGGGCCGGTGGTGGTGCGGGAGGCCTGCTTCCGCGCCTTTGCCGGGCAGGAAAAGCCGGGCAGCGCCCTTGCGGCACAGGAACTGGCCCGGCTGCAAACGGCAATAGAGCAAATTCGGGCCGATTTTGCGGCGGGCGGGCGCCCCTGCCTTGTAACGGGGGAGGACGGCCTGCCGGTGGAGTTCAGCTTTACACCGCTTACCCAGTACCAGCCGGGCTGCACCCTGGCGGAGTACCCCTCTTTTTCCGAATTGCTGGAGGGCTATTACGCCAAGAAGGACAAAGCGGAGCGGCTTCGGCAAAAATCCAAAGAGCTGCGCAAAAGCCTGCAAAACCTGTACGAACGCGCCCAGCGCAAGCAGGCGGCCCGGGTGGAGGAGCTGGCCGAGAGCGAGCAGAGCGACCATTTGCGCATTGCGGGCGAATTGCTTACCGCCAACCTGCACGCTTTTGCAAAGGGGCAAAAGGAAGCTTCGGTGTTGAACTGGTATACCGGCCGGCCTGAAACCATTGCGCTGGACGTGCGCCTTGGGCCCAGCGCCAACGCCCAAAAATATTTTAAAGAATACAAGAAGAAGCAAACCGCGGTGAAAATGCTGCAAACCCTGCTGGAGCAGGGCGAAAAAGAAATTCTTTACCTGGAAACTGTTTTGTACGAGCTGGACGCCGCCGAAGGCGAGGCGGCCATTGGCGAAATACGGGCGGAGTTGAAGGCCCAGGGATATTTGAAATATTACAAGCAGCGGGACAAAAAGCAAAAACCGGCCGATTTTATCCGCTACCGCTCCAGCGACGGGTTTTTAATTTTGGTGGGGCGCAACAACCTGCAAAATGAAAAGCTTACACTGAAAACCGCCCGCGGCAAAGACCTTTGGTTTCACACCAAAAACGCCCCGGGCAGCCACGTTGTGGTGATGAGCGAGGGGCGGGATATTCCCCTGCCCACCCAGAACGAGGCGGCTATGCTGGCGGTGCTGCACTCCAGCCAAAAAAATTCGGCCAAGGTGCCGGTGGACTTTACCGAGGTGAGAAACATTCGAAAAACCGGGGATTTGCCCCCCGGCATGGTGCTGTACGAGCGCTATGAAACCGGCTACATTACGCCGGAGCCTGAAATTTTACAAAACCTGAAGGAAGAGACACCATGAGCCAGAGCAAGGCCCTGCCGCTGCGCCGCACTGCAAGGGGAGAAACCGTCGATTTTTTGCTGGGGGCCGCCCTTGGCATTCTGTTTTTTGTTGCGCTGTATGGCATTTCCACCCTGCGGGTAACCTACGACAGCTGGATATACAACGGGTATATTGAAGAAGATATAATACAAAGGTATGCGGGCTGGCTGTATTTCCGCAACGACGCCTGGCGCTGGCCCCTTACCGTGGCGGAAAATTTTTCCCAGCCGCTGGGCGCCAGCATTGTATACACCGACAGCTTTCCTTTGTGGGCGGTGGTGTGCAAGCTGTTTGCCCCCGTTTTGCCCGCCACCTTCCAGTACATTGGCTGGAGCAACCTGGTAAGCTGCGCCTTGCAGGGCGGCTTTGCCATGCTGCTGGTGCGGCATTTTAAAATTGGCCGGGTGCTTTCGGCGGTTTCCAGCGTGTTTTTCATCACCGCCCCTGTTTTTGTGGAGCGGCTTTTCCGGCACGACCCGCTGGCCTCCCACTGGCTTATTCTGGCGGCGCTGCTTTTGTATTTCAGGGCGCGGGAAAGCACCCGGTTCCCTTTTTGGGGGTTTTGGGCGCTTTGCTGCCTTGCCCCCACCGTTACCACTTATTTTGTGCCCATGGTGTACGCCCTGCTGGCGGCGGCCCTACTGGAATACGCTTTTCGCAACAAAACGGTGCTGCGCCCCGCCCTTTGGCTGGGGGCCTGCTTTGCCGGTACCCTTGTGGTTGCCTATGCCTTTGGCATATTGACGCGGGGGGGCGGGGGTTCGGCAGCCGGGTTTGGCCAGTACAGCCTGAACTTGAATGCGCTGGTGAACCCCACCAGCTTTGACTGGTATGCCGAGAGCGGCGCGTTTGAATGGTCGGCCTTTTTGCCGGTGCTGCCCCAGTACCACCACCAGTACGACGGGTTTAATTACCTGGGGGCGGGTGTTTTGCTGGGGCTGTGCGCCATGGTGGTGTATGGCGCGGCAAAAGCCGTTTTGGCGCTGGTGCGCAAAGACGGCAGCGTGTTTAAAAAAGCACGCAGGTTTTTGGCCGGGCATTTGTGGCTGCTGCTGGTGTGCCTTTGCCTTACAGTATTTGCCATAAGCAACACAGTAACTTTGGGGGAAAGCACCCTGTTCACCGTTTCTTTGCCTGCGCCGGTGCTGGCCCTGTGCGGCATTTTCCGCGCGTCGGCCCGCATGTTCTGGCCCTGCTGGTATTTACTGGTGCTTTCGGTGGTGGTGTGGTGCGCCCGCGCATTCAAACGGCAGTGGAAACTGCTTGCTGTTTTGCTGCTGCTGGCGGTGCAGTTGGCCGATATTTCCCCGGCACTGTACAAAAAGCAGGAATATTTTGCGCAGGGGCCTTTGAGCCGGCAAAACGAGTTTACCACCGATTTGTGGGTGTACATGGCCACGAATTACGACACGGTGCTGTGCCTGGGCAATTTGTTTGATTACAATTTGGCCTCGGGGCTTATCCGCTATAACCCCGAAGTGCAAACCAACCTTATTTTTACCAACCGCGGCACCTTTGCGGTAATTGAAGCGGGCTATGGGGAAATGCAGGCGATGCTGAAAAGCGGCGCGCCCCTGGCCGACGGCGTTTTGTACCTTTGCAGCGACGAAGCCACCTACAACGAAATTATGACCGGGCTGAATGAAAATGCCCGCGGCTACCGGTTTGGGCATTATTATGGGTTTGCCAACCCCATAGAGGGCATACCCGCAGAGGGGGATTTGCCCGAAAAGCTTTTGCAGCGGCAAAAATAGAGGCTGAAAGCGGAAAATGCAGAATTGGCGCCGCCATAAGGCGCAAAAGGCAGGGGCCTTTTTTGCTGTTGTTTGCCGCCGTGTTTGGTTTTTGCGCCGTCGCGCAGCCCGCATTTTGCCTTTTGCCGGTGCCGCTTCTTTTTATAAGGTAAGGGCCAGCGCGCCGCGGGCCGGGCCGCCCGGCAGGCGTTTTGCTGCGGCGCTTTGCTGCGGAACGCCGCTTATAGCCCGCAATGCTTTGCTGCGGGAATCTTCATTGCCCTGGCTGCCCTTGTTCCCGTTGTTCTGCTTTGGCGGCAAAGCGGAACAACGGCACGGCGTTTGTGCCCCATTTGTGCATTTTTGGTTTGTATGTATTTTTACTGCTGTGGGAAGCGGCCCCCCACTACCTTTTGAACCAATACTTAAACCAGTACGGCATGTTTGCGGTGGCCCCGGCCTTTACCGCGGGGCGGCTGTTGGCAAGCGGCGCAAAGGGCGGGTAGCCGGCGGGCGGGGCGGGTTTGGCCGCTTAAAAAATATTGCGGAATTATGAAAAAAACACTTGCAATGGGCGGCCTGTTCTGGTAAACTAATTAAGCGACTGCAAATGCCCTATTGAGCTCAATAGGGTGCGATAT
>JBKEBR010000442.1:0-2538 GCA_047973285.1 Oscillospiraceae bacterium
AGCCGGAGCTTATTGTTGCGCTGGGGGTGTCGGGGGCCGTGCAGTTTGCGGCGGGCATGCAGGGGGCGGGCTGTATTGTTGCCGTTAACACCGATGCGGCGGCGCCCATTTTCAATATTGCCCACTACGGCATTGTGGGCGATTGGTACGCCGTGGTGCCGCGGCTGCTGGAAAAGCTGGCCGCCAGAGAAGGGGAGGTGTGTTAATTGCAGCTGAACAGGGCAGCGGCGCAGGACATTGGCCATTTGCGGGGCCTGCTGGGCAGCGAAAAGGTGCTGGCGGGGGAGCAGATTAGCCAGGACTATGCCCACGATGAGCTGGGCAATGCCTTCGGCATGCCGGAGGTACTGGTAAAGGCAACCTGTACCGAAGATGTAAGCGCGGTGATGAAATATGCGAATGAACGCCAGATACCGGTGGTGGTGCGGGGCAGCGGCACCGGGCTTGTGGGGGGCGCCGTGCCGGTGTGCGGCGGCATTCTTCTTGAAACCACTGCCATGAACCGCATTGTGGAGCTGGATGAAAAAAACCTTACGGTAACGGTGGAGCCGGGCGTTTTGCTGATGGAACTGGCCGCCTTTGCCGAGCAGAACGGCTTTTTGTACCCGCCCGATCCCGGGGAAAAATCTGCCACCATCGGCGGCAACATAAGCACAAACGCGGGCGGAATGCGCGCCTTGAAATACGGCGTTACCCGAGACTTTGTGCGCGGGCTGGAGGTGGTGCTGCCCGGCGGCGAGGTGCTGAATTTGGGCGGCAAGGTGGTAAAAAATTCGTCGGGGTACAGCCTGAAGGATTTGGTGGTGGGCAGCGAGGGCACCCTTGCGGTGGTAACCCGCGCCATTTTGCGGCTGCTGCCGCTGCCGAAGGCCTCGGCCAGCATTCTGGTGCCGTTTGAAACAATCGAGGCCGCCATTGGGGCGGTGCCCGCCCTGGTAAAGTCTAAGCTGAGCTTTACCGCCGTGGAATTTATGGAGCGTCAGACCATTTTGTTTACCGAGGAATACCTGGGCAAAAAATTCCCCGATACCCGCAGCGCGGCCTACCTTTTGCTCACGGTGGACGGCCCCGACGAGCAGCAGGTGGAGGCCATGTACCTGGAGGCCGCGGCCCTCTGCGTTTCGCTTGGCGCCAAGGACGCCTACCTGGTGGACACCGAGGAACGGAAAAAAGCGGTGTGGAGTGCCCGGGGCGCTTTTCTGGAGGCCATTAAAGCTTCTACCGACGAAATGGACGAGTGCGATGTGGTGGTGCCGCGGAACGTGGTGGCCGATTTTATACGCTACACCCACGAGCTGGCGGGGGAAACCGGGCTGCGCATTCCCAGCTTTGGCCACGCGGGCGACGGAAACCTGCATATTTACCTTTGCAGAGACGGGCTGCCCCAGGCGGAGTTTGAGGAAAAAAAGGCCCGGGCCTTTGCCCTGCTATACAAGCGGGCCGCCGGGCTGGGGGGGCTTGTTTCGGGTGAGCACGGCATTGGCTACGCCAAAAGGGAATATATGGCCCGCCAGTACGGCAGCACGCAGCTAGCGCTGATGCAGGGCATTAAAAAAGTGTTCGACCCCAAGGGGATTTTAAACCCCCACAAGGTTGTGTAGGGCCGCGCGGCGGCCCACATCGTTTTCTGTACAATATTTTGCTGTTTTAAAAATGCCCGTGGTTTTGCGTCGCAAAACCACGGGCATTTTTATGTTTTTCCCAATTTGCCAGCGCGCCAGTGCAGGGAGAATTGGGCCCGGTGCGCTGCTGGCCGGTGGTTACACGCTTCTGAAAAAACTGCTGAGTGCCAGTGAAAAGGAACTGTTGATGTGGGTGGTAATGGTTGCCCATATCGTTTCGTCGTTTTACCGAAGAATGGAATCGATAATTTCATTGTGCTCGGCAATTGTTTTCTCTTTGGGGTTGGTGCTGTGTGTAACAATGCTGTATACGCCAATGCGGTATTGCTTTTGCATTAAAGAAGAATAAAAGTTAAGCAGCAAAGAATTTTTGCTGGATTCAATAATAAAACGGTGAAAGTCCATATCCAGAGAATAAAACTCTTTTTCCGATAAAACATTGTCTACCAGCAAAGACTCGAAACGTTTTTTATAATCCAGCAGTTTGTTTTTATCAATATTCCTTTTTTGCTGAACGGCAATAACCGGGTCAATCAGCTTACTTAATTCATACACGTCGTAAATATCAATTTCGGTAATTTTGCTCACGCAAATTTTTTTGCGGGGAAAAATATCAACAAGGCCCTCGTGTTGCAAACGAAGCAAAGCCTCCCGCACAGGGGTTCGGCCAATGTTTATTTCTTCGGCAATTTGTTTTTCGGAAATGTCCTGCGTTGGCAAATAAACGCAGTTCACAATACAGTCTTTTATGTACGAGTATGCGGTTTCACTTAAATATTTAGGAGTGCTCATGGTGTTGAATTTTCTCCTTCAGGTTGTAATAAAAACTGAATAAACCTATTAAAAGCGTACGACTAATAGAGTAATTTGTAAAGTAATGAAAGGCAGAAAATAAAAATGCCGTTTTTATACATAG
>JBKEBR010000443.1:0-5091 GCA_047973285.1 Oscillospiraceae bacterium
CCGTATTTACGGCGGGCGTATTTTATCCCGATCGGGGTATGGAATACTCCCGATTGGGTTACAAAATGCGTCTCCTTTTCTATATGCTTGTTTTATAAAGCTGGCAACTTCAACATATTGAAGAAGGAGTGAATGACCATTGGGGAAAAAGCACAGCCCGGTTGCGGGTATTCTTGGGTTTGCCGGGCAGAAGAAAAAGGCCATGGCCGGTTCGGTGGTATTGGCGGTTTTCAGCGTTCTGTTCGGGCTTTTGCCGTATTACGCGGTTTCCAAACTGTTGGTTGGTTTTTTTGACGGAGGCGGCGTATCGCCGCGGTTTATTTTGCTGTGGGCGGGCATTGCGGTGCTGGGGCACCTTCTCAAGCTGGTTCTTTATGGCCGGGCCACGCTGTTGTCCCACAAAGCTGCCTTTGAAATTCTGAAAAACATCCGCAGCGCCATTGCAAAAAAGCTGGCAAGAAGCTCTATGGGTTATCTGCAAAGCAAGCCGTCGGGGGAATTCAAGCAGCTCATTGTAGACGAGGTGGAAAAGCTGGAATACCCCCTTGCCCACGCAATTCCCGAGTTTACCAGCAACCTTTTGGCGCCCGTTGTTATTGCGGTGTACCTGTTTTTTGTTGACTGGCGCCTTGCGCTGCTGGCGCTGTGCTCAATACCGCTTGGTTTTATCGTCTATATGCTCATGATGGCGGGGCGCGGAACAATGTATGAAAAATTTACGCAGGCCAACAGCCACATGAACGCTACCGTGGTGGAATACGTCGGCGGCATTGAGGTCATTAAAGCCTTTAACCAAACGGCGTCCTCCATGTAGCGCTATGAAAACGCCGTCCTCAGCTTTCGCGATTTAACAGTGAAATGGTACCGGCATTGCTGGCCCTATCTCAGCGGCTATGCCGTTATTATGCCCGCGGGAATTGCCGCCGTTCTGCCGGTGGGCGCCGCGCTGTATGCGGGGGGCTCCCTTGGTATTGGCGCGCTGCTGACCGGAATTATTCTGACGCTGGGCCTGTCGGGCCCTGTGATGAAGCTGGTGGAGTTTTCCGACAATTTTGTTACCATTGCCGATACCGAAACCAGGGTTCATGAAATGCTCCAAACGCAAGAGCTGCCCCAGCCCGAACAGCCGGCCCGGCTGAAGGGCTATGACGTGAGCTTCCGAAACGTTGAATTTTCTTACGGCAGCGCGCAGGTGCTTAAGGGAATTTCTTTCGATGCCCCGGTGGGCACCGTTACCGCAATTGTTGGCCCGTCCGGCTCGGGCAAATCTACCATTGCGCGGCTTTTGGCCCGTTTTTGGGATGTGTCAGGGGGAGAAATTTTTCTTGGGGGCGTGAACATTAAAGAAATGCCCATCTCCCAGCTTATGGACTGCATCAGCTATGTTTCGCAGGAAAATTTTCTTCTGGACATGAGCATACGGGAGAATATCTGTGTCGGCCTTCCGGCGGCAACCAATGCGCAGGTGGAGCAAGCCGCCGAAAAGGCGGGCTGCGCGGAGTTTATAGGGCGCTTCCCGCAGGGGTACGACACCCGCGTGGGCGACGCGGGCGACCGCCTTTCCGGCGGGGAGCGCCAGCGCAGTGCCATTGCCCGGGCTATTCTGAAAAACGCTCCCATTGTTCTGCTGGACGAAGCCACGGCCTTTACCGACCCCGAAAGCGAGGATAAAATTCAAACGTCCATTGGGAACCTTGTCAAAGGCAAAACGCTGCTCATAATTGCGCACCGGCTGTCCACCATTATGTACGCAGACAATATTCTTGTTGTGCAGGCCGGGCGCATCAGCGCGCAGGGCACCCATGAAGAGCTTCTGCGGGCCTCTGCGCTGTACCAGGGCATGTGGCAGGCGCATATTGAGGCGATGGAATGGAGCATGAAAGAGGAGGAGGCAACGCCATGTGGGGAGTAATTAAGCGTGTTTTAACATTATCGGAGGATTTGGCGTCGCGCATTCGCTGGGGTTTCTTTTGGAGCTTTCTTGACGCGGTATTTGAAACCGCCCCCTTTGCCGCCATTATCTATTTGTTTTTGCAAATTGAAAACCAAAGGGCGGTTACCGCCCAAACCGCATGGACCTGCGCCGGCATTTTGGTGGTTGGCATTGTGGGGCGCATTCTGTTCAAATATCTTGTTTACTGCTGCCAAAGCGCCGCCGGCTACGCGGTAATTGCCCGGCAGCGCATTACGGTTGGCGACCGCCTGCGCCGTGTGCCCATGGGCTTTTTTAACCAGAACAGCCTGGGAGAAATTACAACAACGGTTACCACCGACCTGAATTTTCTTGAAATGTATGCCATGCATATCCTCGACAAGGTGGCCAACGGCTTTATCAGCGTTTTCGTTATGAGCCTGTTTCTGCTTTTGTTCGACTGGCGGATGGGGCTTGTTTTTCTGGCGGGGCTTGCGGTATCCATGCTGGTGTACGGCACCATGCAGAAAAAAATGGCCGCCGCGTCCGCCAGGCAAAAAAAGGTGCAGGCAGAGGTTGTTGCCGCAACATTGGAGTATGTTCAGGGCATGTCGGTCATCAAATCCTTCAATTTAACGGGGGAGCAGGCCAAGCGCGCCGAGGAAGCCTTCCAAAAACACAGCGAGGCCTCCCTCAATATCGATAAAACCTTTATTCCCCTGTACGATATTTACAGCGCCTGCTTCAAAATTGCCTGCGGCGTAATCCTGGTTATGGCCCCCATGCTTGCCGCCGGCGGCGAAATCTCCCTTGTTAAAATGCTGACTGCCGTTATTGCCACCTTTACGCTTTACGCGCCCGTTGAGCTGATGGGCAGCCTGACCGCCATGGTACGGCTGATGGAAGCCTCCCTGAACAGGGTAGAGCGCGTCAAAAACGTGCCGCTTATGGATGAGGGCGGCAAAAACGGGCCGCTTTCCTCCTACGATATCTCCTTTGAAAACGTCGGCTTTTCCTACAACGGCAGCGAGGAGGTCATCCGCGGGCTCAGCTTTCATGTGCCCCAGCATACCATGACGGCGATTGTGGGCGCATCGGGCTGCGGAAAAACCACGGTTACCCGGCTTATTGCCCGGTTTTGGGATGTGCAGCGTGGCGCTGTTCGGGTGGGCGGCGTGGATGTGCGGGAGCTAAGCTGCGACAGCCTTTTACAAAATATCAGCATGGTGTTCCAAAACGTCTACCTTTTTGCAGATACCATCGAGGCCAACATCAAGTTCGGCAGGCCCAACGCCACCCATGAGCAGGTGGTTGAGGCGGCGAAGAAAGCCCGCTGCCATGAGTTTATTACCCAGCTTACCAATGGGTACGCCACAATGCTGGGCGAAGGCGGGGCCAACCTTTCCGGCGGCGAGCGCCAGCGCATTTCCATTGCGCGGGCCATTTTAAAGGACGCCCCCATCATTCTGCTGGACGAGGCGACCGCCAGCGTAGACCCGGAAAACGAAAACCATATTCAAAAGGCCATCAACGCCCTGGTAAAAGACAAAACGCTGGTTGTTATTGCCCACCGCCTTTCCACCGTGCGCACCGCCGATCAAATTCTTGTAATGGACGAAGGGCGGCTGGCAGAGCGCGGCACCCACGAAGAGCTGTTTCAGCAAGAGGGAATTTACAAGCGCTTCTGGCAAATTCGGCAAAACGCCCGCAACTGGAAAATAAACGGATAAAGGAGATTTTACAATGAACCAGAAGGCAACAAAAAAAGGCCTGTCCGTTCGCGACCTTGCCACCATCGGCATATTTACCGCCGTGCTGTTTGCGCTTACCGTACTTACAGGGGCCGTTACGGGTTCTGTGCCGGTTCTCTTTCTCTTTTCCCCGGCGCTGTTTGCCCTTCTGGCCGGGCCCATGTTTATGCTTATTGCGGCAAAGGTGCATAAAACGGGCGCAATTGTCATTCCCTCGCTGCTCATTGGTATTCTGTGGTCGCTCATGGGCGGCATTACCGTGCTGGCGTTTATGGGCGCACTTGGCCTGGTTGGTGAAATAATTGCCACAAAAACAAAATACAACAGCTTCAAACCGCTTGTTGCCGCCTATATTCTTTTTGTGGCGGGGTATTACCTTGGCTCCATCGGCCCCATTTATTTCTTTACCGACTGGTACGTCGCCGAAAGCGCCGGGGCTTCCGGCTATAACGCGGCCTTCGTACAGTCTGTTGTAGACACCGTGTTAAGCTGGCTGTCTGCCGTGGCCATCCAGTGCTTCTGGAGGGTGTAGTGGGCTGTGGCAAAACATCTGTCGTTGAACACTTGGCGTGTGTCACAGGGCGGAAGAGAGCTCCGTTCTTGACTAAGGTGCGTGAGCAGTGACACACAGCATTATGGCATGACAGCAGAGGGGATGGTGAACTGTGGTGTGGTTGAATGGGTGAAGTGTGGCACTCTGAGATGGTTTGGCCATGTGACAAGGATGAATGAGACTGATTTTGTTAAGAGAATGTATGAAAGCATGATAGAGGGGGAAGGTGTCAAGGGATGATCTCCAGTTGGGTGGATCAACAGAATGGAAGAGTATGGGAGAGAAAGAGTTGGTAGATGAGGGATTGAGTATGCTGAGAGGGAGTGCTGGAACAGGAAAAGCTGGAGGCATTTCTGCCGTGACCAAACCCTTGGAGGGAGTTTCCATGAAGGGACAGGGCATCGGAGTTATAAATACAATAGAATCTCTCCAATAATGACTAAAAAATATTTCTGACAGCAACAGTAAATTAGAATAGACTACTAATTTCCAAACCTGATAGAAGGAGAAAAATTCAAGCCAGAACATTTTCTTCACCACAGATCCAATTGGGTGACCAAACGGACAGCAAAACTCTCCTTGGCACATACTGCTGCACCCAGACCCCAGGAGAGTTCATTTGGCGGCCAGGTTCACTAACCCAGGTGACTCACACGTTCCCCTTGGTTACTGACTACTCTTTTGCAAAGGAAGAGCTGAGTACAGTCAGGTCCCATATTTGGGAGCAAGAGGTCGACTTGTTAAAAAAAATGTTCTTTTTAAGTTTTCTTGTACCAAACTCCAAAAACTGCCAAAACTGACTTTGTGATCATTTTAAGTTGGAATAAGGGGTTAATACAAAAAAGTAATACACTAGAAATCTAAAAACAGCATTA
>JBKEBR010000444.1:0-3757 GCA_047973285.1 Oscillospiraceae bacterium
CATGCCGCCATGCGGCAAAAGCTGCCCATGATGGCGGTGGTGGGGCTTGTGGCGGCCTGGCTGGTGCTTACCCGTTTAAAGGCGGGCAGCAAGCGCACCCTGCTGCTGGCGGGGGCGGCCAGCGCCCTGCTTTGCTTCGACGCGCTGTTTGGCGCTTTGCAGGGGCTGCAAAAGGGCAGCATGGCGGGTTTGCCCACCGTTTGGTACGCCGTGTACTGCGGGGTGTTTTGCCTTGCGGGGCTGGCCGCCCTTGCGCAGGCCTTTGGGGTGGAAGGGCAGAAACGGTAGGGCAGAGGATAGGGCAGAGGATAGGGCAAGGGAAAGATAAGGCAAGGGAAAGATAAGGCAAGGGCCGCCGTTGGCCCTTTTGGGCGGGTTTGCCGGGCGGGGGAAACAGAATAGGGTATAAAGAAATAGAGTATAACAAGGCCGCTGCAAATGCAGCGGCCTTGTTGGTGTTTATTCCTTTTTTCGCCCGGCAGGGGCCGGTGCCACCCAAGGCAAGGGCAACCCGGGCGAGGGCAGCGGCTGTTTTGAATGCCAACCACTCCTATGCGGCAGCCACCCCGTTTTATCTGCCCGCCGGTGCGGCCAAGGCAGGCCAAGGCCGCCTTTGGCGGGGCATAAGCCGCCCGCTTTGCGGGCCGGGCAGGCGGGGTTTTGGCAAAAAAGCCGCCTGCGGCAGGCTTTTTCGGCCGGGCGGTAAAATTTTTTTACCCGCGTCTGTTTGCGAAAAAGCGGCAAATAAAAGCACGAAAAAGAGTTAAAAATACACTTTTTGCGGGGCGCCGCAGGGGCGGGGGCGGCCCCGTTGCCTTGTAAAATAATTGTAAAGTTTGGAGGGTAAATGGTATAATTTGTAAAATTTCGCGGCGGGTAACAGGCGGGAAAGAGGAAAGCGTATGCGAAAAAAGGCCGGTGTGGCGGTGGCAAAGCTTTTGCCAATTTTGGTGGTGGTGGTTTTGTCTGCCTTGTATTTCGACTTTTTTTACAACAGCTACAACTCCACCAGGGGCTTTGTGGCCGACAATTACTCCAACCCCATTACAGCCGAAGCCCCCACCACGGTGTACTTTAAGGTAAGCCAGCCGCGGCTGCGCCAAATTGAAACCCCCATTGTTGGCACCGGCGGCAAAACGGCGCCGGGGGGCACCCTTACCGTTGCCCTGTACAACGCGCAAAACCAGCTGCTGCAAAGCGAAACCCTTACCCCCAAAATGCTGGAGGAGCTGGGCAGCAGCTACACCCTTGTGCCCCGGCAGCCCCTGCAAAAGGGCCAGGTGTACAGCCTGGTGTTTACCAGCACCGCCCGGCAGCAGGCGGGCGCCTACCGCCTGAGCATTGGCACCGCCCAAGGCAGCGACGTGCAGCAGTGGGAATGGGCGGGCCAGCAGGAGGAGGCAACCCCCAACATAAGCTTTATTTATTACAGCTTTGCCCGGCTGGACTTTTTGCTGGTGCTGGGCTGCGTGCTGGCGGCCTTTGCCGCGGTGCTGCTGCCGCCGCTGCCCAAAAAATGGATGAAAACCGCCTACCACATTGGGCTGGCCCTTTTGGCGCCGCTGCCGGTGCTGTACGCCACCGAAGCCCTGAACATGGGCGGCCTTGCCAATATGCCGCTGCGCGCCATTGTGCTGAATTACCTGCTTATGCTGTGCCTGTATATGGTGCTGTACGCCCTTACCGCCCGGTTTTCGGCGGCGGTTGCCGGGGCCAGCGCCGTTATTCTGCTGGGCGGGGTGGTAAACTATTTTGTGCTTGCCTTCCGGCAAACGGTGGTGCTGCCCACCGATGTGTACGGCCTTGGCACCGCCATAAATGTGCTGGGCGGCTACCGGCTGTTTTTCTCGTACCCGCTGCTGCTTGCGCTGGCGGTTTGGGGCATGCTGTTTTGCCTGGCCCTGCGCGATAAGGTGGTGTACAGCGGCCTGCGCCGCCGAATTGTGAGCGCGGCGGTTGCGGTGGTATGCACCTTTGGCATGGCCCTGCTTATAGCAACCCCGGGCGCGTACACAAGCGAAAGCGTATGGCTGGATGTTTACCGCCAAACCCAGCGCAGCAAAACAAACGGCCTTTATTTGAACTTTGCCATGAACCTGCCCTACATGGCCAACAACAAGCCGCAGGGCTATTCGGCGGCAGCCTTGCAGCAGCTGGCCCTGGAAACCGAGGTGTTTGCGGCAGACGCCGCCCCGCAAACCAGCGAAGAGCCCTACATTGTTGTAATTATGAACGAGTCTTTTGCCGACTTTTCAATAGCGGGCAACACCGGCGCCAGCGCCGACCCGCTGCCCTTTTTGCACAGCCTGGCCCAAAGCAGCGCAAACAACGTGTTTGTGGGCAACGTGGTGGTGCCGGTGTACGGCGGCAACACCAATTGCAGCGAGTTTGAAATGCTTACCGGCTTTTCGCTTACCTTTGTAAATTCCTCCAACGCGCCCTTCTCGCAGTTTGTGGTGCGCGAAACCCCCTCGCTGGCTTCTGCCATGGGGCAGCTTGGCTACACCACCACCGCCTCACACCCGGCGCCGGGGGCCAACTGGAACCGGCAGAAGGCCTTTCCCCTGCTGGGCTTTGAGGAGGTTTATTTCGAGGAGGAAATGCAGCCCCTTTCGTATTTGCGGGGCATGGCCACCGATGCAAGCGACTTTGAATTTGTGATACAAACCTTTGAACAAAGCGGCGGCGAGGCGGGCTTTCAATACAACCTTACCCTGCAAAACCACGGCGGCTACGCCCAGCCGGGAATGGAGAGCAAAAGTGCCATTGAAGGGGCCGAGGGGCTGTACCCGCAGGCCGAGCAGTATTTGAGCCTGCTTTCCGAAAGCGACAGCGCCTTAGAGCAGCTGCTGGCCTACTTTGAAACGGTAAGCCGCCCGGTGGTGGTAATGATGTTTGGCGACCACTGGGGCGCCGTGGAGGAGGAATATGTGGAGGGGCTGTTTGGCAAGCCGATTGCCGAGCTTTCGCCGGAAGAGGAGATGACCCGCCACACCACGCCGCTGCTGCTGTGGGCCAATTACAACGCCGATTTCAGCGCCCTGCCCACCACCGTAAGCAGCAATTACCTTTCGGTTTTGCTGAAAACCGCGGTGGGGCTGCCCCTTACCACCTTCGACACCGTGGTGAACACCGCCATGAAGCAGTACCCGGTGGTTTCGTATTACGGCTACAAAGACAGCGCGGGCAACTACTACAGCGCCATGCCCGAGGAGGCCCAAAGCCTGCTGGGCGTTTACGCCCAAATGCAGTACAACGGCCTGATTGATTACCGCAACCGCGACGAAAGCCTGTTTAGCTACGGGTGAAAAAAGGCAGGCCCCTTACCGCATAAAAAGGGGCCTGCCTTTTGCCATAAAATAGTGCTGCGGGGCGGTGTTGCAAAGAGGGGTTTGGGGCGGGGAGAGATTTTTTACTCGCTTTGCCTTACTGGTTTTGCTCTATTGGCTTTGCTCTATTGGCTTTGCTTTACAAAGCCCTTGCAGATAAGCGAAACAAAGGCGAAGCACAGCAGCGCGCCGCCCAGCATAAGGGCGCTGTGCAGCGGGCTTGCGGTTGAAGCTTTTTTTAGCAGGGCAAAGGCAAGCAAAACGGCAGAGGCTACGGCCGCCACCAGCGCGCCGCATGCAATGGCCCCAAAGCCCCGGTACAGCCGGGCTTTGGGAAGCACCCGGGAAAGGCCCTGTACCCGCTCGCTTATCAATTCGGCCAGCCCGGCCAGCAGCAGCGCGGCGCCCAGCAGGCAGCCCCAAAGGGC
>JBKEBR010000445.1:0-3169 GCA_047973285.1 Oscillospiraceae bacterium
GCGCGTTGTAGCCCACTGTGCCTAACACCAGTGTTAAAACCAGGGCAAACGCCGTGCAGTACAGGGCAATTTTATGGCTCAGTTTTTTGCGCGGCAAAAAATGACCTCCTTTATTCAAACGGCGAATGGCTACTCCACATTCAAAATGTCGATAAAGCCGGTCATGTCAAATACGTCCGCCACTTCGTCGTTCACATTTTTAATCAGCATGTTCCGCCCTGTTTTGTTGGCCAGCTTTTGGGCGTTCAGCAGTGCGCGCAGCCCCGCGCTGGACACATAGGCCACCTGGGCAAAATCCAAAACAAGGTGGTTCCCCGCAGCCAGCTCTTCTGAAAGAGCGGCATCAAGCTTAGGCGCGGTGGTTGTGTTTACCTGCCCTTCAATGGTAAGAATGGTCTTGTCTGCCTCGGTACTTTTTTGAATGGTCATGGCGGTTCCTCCCAATGGTTTTCAATGTTATAGGTACTTTGTAAGGCTTAGCTTGTTGCGCCCGCCGATGTGGCTGTAGGCAACCTCGTCCATCATTTTTTTGGTCATAAAAATGCCAAGGCCGCCCACCTGCCGCTCTTCGGCGGGCAGGGTAATGTCGGGGTCGCCGTTGCTCAGCGGGTTATAGGGCGTTCCCCAGTCCTCAAACTGAAGGCGCACCGCTGCGCGGCCGTTCTCCTCCGCCACTTTGCAGCCCACAAGGGCTTCACCCCCGCCGGCTGGATAAGCGTAGTGCGCAATGTTGACAAAAATTTCCTCCACCACAATAACAATTTGGGTAACCGCCCTGGGCGGGCAGCCGTTTTCTTCCAAAAACTGCGCAATACCGCCGGTAAGGGCGTCCAGCGCCTCCAGCTTTGCGGGTGTTCGCCAGGTTTTCACAGGTTATCCTCCTTTCGGGCGCATAAGGGTAAGCGGGTACAGGCCGCCAAGGCCTTCAAGCAGGGTGCTTTCCACAAAACGCCAGCGGCCGGCGGGCGTATAGCCGGAAAACCGCGAGCGGCACAGGCTGATGTACACCGGGCGGATATTGTTCCCGGCCAGCCAGGCGCACAGGCGCTCTACCCGGCGGGCAATGTGCGCTTCATCGGCGGGCGGGGGCACCACGTCATGTTCCTTATATTCCAGGTAATGGCGCCCGCCCGCCTCCACAACCCGCAAAAGCCGCCGCGGAAACAGCCGGAAGGGATGGTGCGGGTCGCTTTGGTACTGCGCCCAGGCGTCTTTGGTAATTTCCATGCGTTTGGGCCCGGCGGTAGACAGGGAATCGTCCCAGCAGAAATAGTCAATGTCGATGTCCAGCACACAGGGGCCGCCCAGGCACAGCGGGTAGCCAAAGCCCTCGGTATATGTGAAAAAACGGTACGGCGCATTTGGGTCGCCGTCGTATTTGCCGTGCACAAAGGGCACCGAGCGCCCGCTGCGCAGCACCCCCCCGCCCCGGTGGCGGATAAACCGCTTTTCCGAGCGAAATGGCTCCGGCACTACGCTTTTCACCATAACAATGGCGGAAAACCACCCCTCCCAAAGGGCGGGAATAATAAAGTCGGCAATGCCCGCCGCATTTTGCACAAACGCCTTGGCCTGCCGCCGGGTGGCAACAGGGCGGGAAAAGTCGTGGTCATAGCCGCCGCACTCCATATCATCGTGGTGGTCTACATGCAGCAGGGTGGCGCCCCGCGGCACAACGCCGTCGGCCACGGCGGCAAACCAGGCGGCGAAGGCTTCGTTGTGCTCTTCAAGAATGTACAGTGGAATCATAGGCCTACACATTCCTCCTCCGCACGCAGCAAAAAGGCAAAGGGGGCGGGCTTGCCAAAGCGCGCATAGGCGGCGGCAAAGGCCTCCACCATGGCGGCGGCTTTCAGGGCGCTCTCATCCGGCGCCTCCTCTTTTTCCAGGTAGTTTTCCAGCCTGCCCCCCTTGCGGTAGGCGCCCCCCTCTATGCCCAGCAGGCGTTTGGCAAGCGCCTGCTCGTATCTTCCGGTGGCGGCCAAAAGGCCCACACAGTCGGCCAACACCTCGTCCCGCAGCGCCTGCCGGTTTTGGGCGTACAGCCTTCGGCTGATAAAATGGGCCAGCTCGTGGTAGATGCGTATGCGCAGGGATATTTGCCGCCACGCCGCCGCCTCAACCCCGGCATTTTCCCCGGAAAGCCCGCTGTAGGGGCCGTCGGTAACGGCCAGCAGGGTATCCTGGTAATTGGCCTTGTTTTGGGTAAAGCGCTTGAATTCGGCGGGCCAGCCGGTGTGGCCCCGCGCCTCGAACAAAGCGCGGTGGTGCTGTATCCGCCGCCAGCCGTTTACCCCGAACACCGATACCGCGCCCATGGTGGCGGGGATGGGCACCGGTTCGCACCGGTGGCACATTACCTGTGCAAAAAGGGTAAAATCCAGCCGGTTTGGCAGCCAGGCCAGCTCCACAAGGCCCGCCGGGGTGGCAAAATGTACAAGGTGCACCTCCCCCAAAAAAGGGGCGGGCGCCTGGTTTGGAAGAAGGCCCTTTCGCACCAGGCTTTTGTAGGCGGCGCTTTCGGCGGCGCCCTTTTCTACGGCAAGGCCCAGCTGGGGGTAGCGCCAGGCCAGCTCTTCGCCCCCCGGGCGGCCGGCAACGGGCAGGGGCTCTTCTTGCAGCAAAATGGCCAGCACCTTAGGCGCGCAGGCCAAAAACCAGGGGCAATAGCGCTGTGGCCTTTCGGCAAGGTCGCGGCGCAGCTCTTCAAAAGAAACCCACTCTACCGCTTCAATCTCTGCCGGGTCGGGCCGCACCGGCCCGTCATACCGGCCAATAAAAACGTGGTCCAGCTCGTGCTCTGTCAGGCCGTTGTCAAAGGGGGCGCGGTACACAAAGCGAAAAATTTCTTCTGCTGCCACAGGGGCGGTAATGCCAAGCTCTTGGGCAAGGCGGCGGGGTACGGCCTGCGCCGGACTTTCCCCTTTGCGGGGGTGGCTGCAGCAGGCATTGGCCCACAGGCCGCCGCAATGGTATTTTGCCCGGGCACGCTGCTGCAGCAGCATTTTTCCGTCTTTGTACAAAAAAACAGAAAAGGCCAGATGCAGCCGCGCCTCCAGGTGTGCCTGCTGCTTTTCCATAAAGCCCTGCGTTCGGCCAAGCTCATCCACCAAAACCAGCATGTCTTCAGGCATGTTGCATCTCCTTTTTTTCGTTTTGCAGCTGTGCC
>JBKEBR010000446.1:0-11344 GCA_047973285.1 Oscillospiraceae bacterium
AGAAAACGGGAAAATTAATAAAGAAATGGCTCGGGCGGCCTTTAAAAAGAACCCCCGCATACGGGTTGTGTCTATTGAGGATGGGTTTTTGGGAAATGCCTCATTTTTTCGCTATGCTCGCGACCTCGGAAATCAAAGGGGCGACATGTATGAAATAGGCCTATGGGAGGATAGTATTGTTGAAAGCGGAGATAATATTATGTATGCAATTAATATTCCGCAGGAATCGGTTACTATTCCGGAAAGCATCGACGCAATTCGGGCGGCCATGAAAATGCAGGAAAATGGAGAAGAAGGCACCGCTGCCACCAATGAATATTTAGGCATTGGAAAACAGAGCATTTGGTATTAAGAGGGGAAAGTTTATGTTTTAACGTTTCGAGGGATATTTCTGGTTTTTTTGATACTTTGCAAAACTATAAATTGGCAAATAAAAATTTCTGATTTTATGGTTCGTTGTCAAACTATCTTGCAGGCATATACAAAGCGGGTTTAATTTGATTTTTCAAAACCATGCCAACTCATTTTGAGTAAAAAAGCGCGTAGATATTTTCGATTTTTCTAGTATCTTGGTGTGCGAAACCATCGTTTATAAACAGATATAACAGGCAGAAATCTGCATTAAAAAAAGCCTCTTCCATCTTCTGGATGAGGCTTTTCTTTTTATGTTCTGCTCGATTATTAAAGAATGTTTCATTTTCAATCATCGCTCAATTCTGCACTTGTGCCTATATGGGGCGAAAAGCTGTTGAAAAGCATAAAAGAAGAATATCCAAAAAGTAATATTTTGAGTTCGGTAGGGTGCCTTATAAATCATTTTAAAAGGGTACAAACTTTAAAACTCTTGAAAAGCGCCAAAAAATCAACCAATGTTTTGTGAATAGTGCTGGTAACTCTTCATAATGGAATATTATTATTGACATTGTGCACTGAAAAGCATATAGTAAAACCATAAAATGTAAACGCTTACATATTGAGGTTGCGGTGTTTCCTGTACAAATACAAATAAAAGGCGAGTCTATAAACAAAAATATTGGTTATTTTGAAATATTTTCATCGTAAAACAAAAATTTTTAGTAAAATCAGAAATGTAAACGCATACAAAATAAGGTGAGATATTTTATGAATGAAACAGACAGGGTGGCAACAATAAAAGATGTAGCCGAGCTTTCAAGGGTATCGCTGGCAACAGTTTCCAGGGTTATCAATGGGGGCAAAGGCGTGCGGCCGGCGCTGTGCGAAAAGGTGAACCAAGCCATTGCGCAACTGGGGTACAACCCCAACCGAGCGGCCCAAACGCTGGCCGGGCGCAAAACCGGCAGCATTGGCATTGTGGTTAACAACCTGCACGACCCCTTTTTTTATGATTTGCTTCGCGGGTTTGAAGACGGCGCGCAGGAAACAAAGTACAACGTTGTATTTTGCAGTGTTTCGGGCAACGACGCCGAGGGAAAAGCAAAATATGTAAAATACCTTACCAATGGTGTGGTAGATGCCGTGGTTCTGTATGGTTCGTACCATTCCGACGAGCATTTGGTAAACTACCTGCAAAACGAAACCACCTGCGACTATGTAATTATTGAAAACGATTTGCCCGAGCTCAACTGCAACGAGCTGCTTATAGACAACTTGGGCGGCGCCCGGCAGGCGGTGGAATTTCTGCATGGAAAAGGCCATGAAAAAATTGCCCATATTTGCGGCAACCCGAATAAAAAGGTAACGATAGACCGTATGAATGGCTATCTTAATACCATGCATTCCCTGCGGTTGATGATTGAACCGTCTTACATTCAAAACACTTCCTCCAATTACCGCAGCGGGTACGAGTGCATGCGCAGGCTAATGGCCCTTGAAGAAAGGCCAACGGCGGTGTTTTGCTCAGACGATGCCATTGCCAGCTTTGCCGTGCGCGCCGCGCTGGACATGGGCCTCTCCATACCGGGGGATGTAAGCGTAATGGGGTTCGACAACCAGGCCATTTTGCCCGACAAGTACCGTGGCCCTGAAATTACAACGGTAGAGCAGCCGCTGTACATTATTGGAAGAGACAGCGTGCGCCTGCTGACGGAACGGCTGGAAACCAAGGGCGAGGCCGAGCTGCTGAAAAAAACATACCCAACCAGAGTGATAATTAAAGAGACAGTGGGTGCGCCCGCTGCCCTGAAATGAAAGGGTGCGCGTTGATGGATAGCAAAAAACGGTTCGATTTGCTGTTGAAGGGCGGCAAGGTAGCCATTCCTGCCGCAGGCAGTATGGAAGAAATGGACTTGGCCGTGGCAGGCGGAAAAATTGCGGCGATAGACAAAAACATTCCGGCAGATGCGGCAGATAAAACAGCCGATGTGAAGGGCTGCATTGTGGCCCCCGGGCTGGTGGACATGCATTGCCATTTGTTTCCCCGCCTGCCGCTGGAAAGCTCCGATTGCCTGCACAATGTAGAGGCCGATGCCCATCTGTTCCAGCAGGGCGTAACCACAGCGGTGGACGCCGGTACCGCGGGGGCGCGGGAATTTATCTCCTTCAAACAGCGAGTTATTGATAAAAGCAGGGTTCGCCTGTTTGCCTTTGTCAACATTTCAGATGGGGGAATGGTAAACCAAAGCAGCGAGCAAGACCTGAACAACTATCACCCGGCCATAGCCGCCGCTATTGCAAAAAGCTTTCCCGAGGCGGTAGGCATTAAAACCGCCCACTATTGGGTGGGCAAACCCTTTGATACGGCGCATCCGCCGTGGGGTGCCATCGATGCCGCCCTGCAGGCGGGGGAAGAAGCCCAAAAACCCATTATGGTAGATTTTCAGCCAACCCTGCCGGAGCGCAATTATCCCGACTTGGTGCTGAAAAAGCTTCGCCCGGGGGATATTCACACCCACATGTATGCTCAGCAATTTCCCGTGCTGGATGAAAACGGGCAGGTGAATGAATTTTTGCGCCAGGCCAGAAAACGGGGAATCCGTTTTGACCTGGGCCATGGTACCTGCAGCTTTTGGTTCCGCAATGCGGTTCCCTCTGTGCGGCAGGGGCATGCCCCCGACACCATAAGCACAGATTTGTATTTCGATAATGTTGCCGGCCCGGTGGTGGGCCTTACCCATGTTATGGGTAAATTTTTGGCCATGGGAATGCCCTTTATGGAGGTGCTGCGCCGGGTAACCGTATTGCCGGGGGAGGTGCTGGGCCACCCGGAGCTTGGGCAAATGAAGCCGGAGGGCACGGCAGACATCGCCGTTTTAAACCTGAGAAACGGGGCGTTCGGCTTCCCGGATGGGGGCAGGGCAAGGCTTGCCGGAGATACCCGTGTAGAATGCGTAATGACCTTGCGGCAGGGCAAAGTGGTGTACGACCCCGATGCAAGAAGCATGCCCCTTTGGGAAAACGCGCCGGAACCCTACTGGGTACCGCCGGGTGTGCTTTTATAATGTATGTATGGAACCAAATTAGGTGTGCCATTACGAAACCAGAAATGAGGATATTGCTGTGAGGCTTAGTTGCAAAGAGGATATATTGGAATTGACAGCCCAATGGGAGGGGGAACGTTTTGAGGATGGCCGCCCCAAGGTTTCAGACGGCGATTTGGAAGAAATTCGCCAGATGACATTGGAGGAAATGTGGCTGCCGCTGTACGTGCGGGGGTATAAGTTCCAGTTTGAGGGCGAAATGAAGGTTATGCATCCGGGTAAAAAACTGGTGGGCCGCGCGGTTACCTGCACCTTTATACCCACCCGGCCAGATTTGTATAAAACGGTGTACGCCGAAGGCGAATCCCGCGGGTGGGTTGGCATGTGCAACCAGTGGGTGGTAGACAACCTTGTGGAAAACGACATCCTGGTAGCAGATATGTTCGACAAGGTGGAAAATGGAACCTTCATTGGCGGGAATTTAACAACAGCCATTGCCACCCATACCAAAAAAGGCGGCGCCGTTATTTGGGGCGGCGTGCGAGACACAGAGCAAATGGACAAAATTGGCGTGCAGGTGTATTACCGCGGCACCGACCCAACCCCCATTCGGGAATGCCTCATGACCGGCTACAATGCCCCCAGCCGCATAGGCGGCGCGGTGTGCCTGCCCGGGGATGTGGTTCTGGGCACCAACAGCGGGGTGCTGTTTATTCCCAGCCATTTGGTAAAAGAATTAATTGAACACGCCCACAAGTCCCACGCAAAAGACGTGTTTGGTTTTGAAATGATTGAAAAAGGCGTTTACACAACCGCCCAGGTAGACTACGCCATTTGGACAGAGGAAATGATGGAGGCGCTGCAAAACTACCTGGCGGAAAAAGACGAAATGCCCCGGTTTAAAAAGCTGGACTGGAGCCTGGAGGTGGCCGCCGCCAAAGGGGAAGAGGCCGCTGTGGCCGAAATGATGAAATATCACCTGGAATAGCTGCCACGGTGGTCTTGCGCAAAGCACGCCCGGCAGGGCAGAAGGGAACACTATGGATTATAACCGCTTGTTGGAAGGAAAACACGCCTTTATAACCTCGGGGCAACGGGGAATTGGCAGGGAAATTGCCTTGCTGTTTGCCCGCCAGGGGGCAACGGTTGCAGTGGGCGGCCCAAGGGAAGAGGCCGTTCGGGCGGCACAGGCCGAACTTATGTCCATACAGCCCGCCAGCCGGGGGTATGTGTGCAACCTTGGCAAAAGGGAAGAAACCGAAAACACCTGCGCCACGGTTTTAAAAGATTTTGGCAAAGTGGATATTCTGGTCAATACCGTAGGGGTAAACCGGCAAAAGCCCGCACACGAAATTACCGACCAGGATATGGAAGAATTGCTGGAAATTAACTACAAAAGCGGCCTGCGCTGCGCGCGCAAAATGCTTCCCGGCATGATGGAGAGAAAAGCGGGTGCCATTCTCAATATTTCCTCTATTCACGGGGTGGTTACCATGCCTAAATTTGCCCTGTATGCCGGAACCAAAGGGGCGGTAAACGCAAGTGCCCGTGCAATGGCGCTGGACTATGCCCCCTACGGCATTCGGGTGAACACCATTTGCCCGGGGCTGATTATGAGCGACAATATGGTGGACGAGCTCAACGGCTACCCCGAAGGGGAAAAGCGGGAGGCATTTGAAGCCATGCTGCGCAATATGCAGCCGCTGCCGCCCGGCACAATGGCAGACGTTGCCAATGCGGCGTTGTTTTTGGCCAGCGGCATGGCCGCTTATATTACAGGGCAGGTTATTATGGTAGACGGCGGCGCCAGCGCGAAAGCACACTGAAACGGCTTGCTGCGAAAGAAGGAGAATGTGTATGGGGTTTTACCGGCAACTGGGTATTCCCACCTATATCAACGCCCACGATACCTACACGGTGTATGGTGGCAGCCGTATGAACAAGCGCACCTTGGCTGCCATGGCCGAAGCGGCGGAAAGCTTTGTTTCTCTTGAAGAAATGCAGCGTATTTTAGGCAAAAAAATAGCAGAGCTAACCCACAACGAGGGCGCTTATATTTCCAACGGGGCGGCAGGCGGCCTTATGCTGGCGGCCGCCGTATGTATGGCAAAGGGAGAAATGTACCGGTATGCCCGCCTGCCCAACACGGAGGGAATTCCCAACGAAATTATTGTAATGCGCGCCCAGCGCAACGCGTACGATGCGGCCATTCTGGGCAGCGGCGCAAAAATTGTGGAAATTGGCGACGCCGACGAAACGCTGGCGTACGACCTGCAGGGAACCATTGGCCCCAATACGTCGGCGCCCTTCTACTTTGCCCCCGAAACCTTCAGCCGTGCCTCCATGCCGCTCAAACAGGCCATCTCCATTTGCCATGAGAAAGGAATTCCTGTGGTGGTAGATGCCGCGGCCCAGCTGCCCCCGGTGGCAAACCTGTGGAACTACACCGCGCTGGGCGCGGACCTGGTTCTGTTCAGCGGGGGCAAAACCCTTGCGGGCCCGCAAGACAGCGGCCTGGTTCTGGGGCGGCAGAATATGGTTGAAGATTGTATCCGCTTTGGCGCGCCGGCCCATGGCGTGTGCCGGGCAAGCAAAACCAGCCGAGAGGCCATGGCGGGGCTGTACACCGCGTTGGAACAGTTTTTGCAGCAAAGTGAACAAACGGTGTATGAACAGCAGCTGCAAATTTGCCAAACCCTTGTAGGCGCCCTGCAGGCGGCCGGGCTGCAGGCAAACATTGTACCCAAAGGGGCGGTGGGGCAAAGCTATCCCCGGGTGTTTGGCAGTTGCCAAAGCTTTGCACAGGCCGCCGCCCTTCAGGCCGCCATGCTGGAACAACACATCTACATCGGCGCCGACAAAGCGGCTGCGGCCATCACCTTCAGCCCCCAGAATTTAACAGAGCAGGAAGCCAGCTTAGTGGCCGAAGCCATTCGGCGGGTACTTCCCAATGTGCCCGGCAAATAACGGCAGGCCTTTGCGCAAAAAGGGGAGACAGAGCTATGGAAAAAGAAGGTAAAACGGCCTTCCGCGCCGCGCACGAAGCGGAGCTGCGCCGCCTGCTGGCCCATTACGAGCGGCAGCTGCTGGGGGAAGTGGTTCCTTTTTGGGAAACCAGAGTGGCCGACACCGAATACGGCGGATATTTTAACTACTTCGACCGGCAGGGCAACCGGTTTGACGATAAAAAACCAGGCTGGTTTGCAGGGCGTACCCTGTACACCTTTGGCGCGCTGTACAATGAGCTGGCCCCCAAAGAAAATTGGCTGGCGCTGGCTGCTGCCGGGCGCCGCTATATGGAGGTATATTCTGCGGGAAATGGGCGGTTTAACCGTATGATGAGCCGGGAGGGCAAGGTGCTGGAGGGCCCCACCTCTATTTTTACCGACCATTTTGCCGTAAAAGGCCTGTACGAGTTTTTAAAGGCAACCAATGCCTGCCCGGAGGGGCCCGGCGTGCAGTGGGCCAAAAAGCTTACCGATACACTGTTCGCCAATGTGAAAAACCCGGCTATACTGGCGGGGGAATGCCCCAAAGGTTACCAAAAACACGCAATTACTTTTATGACATTGCTGGTTGCGTGTGAAAGCTCGAAAATTTTTGAAAGCGCTTACTTTTCGGTTGTGGACGAATATTTGAGCCGTTCACTCTACCTGTTTGCCAACGACGCCCACGAGGCGCAGTTTGAATATGTGGGCGAAAACGGCGCGCCCAAGCTTGTGGGCCCAGGGCGGCTGGTAGACCCCGGGCACACCCTTGAAAGCTGCTGGTTTGCCATGGCCGAGGCGGTGCGCCGGAAAGACGACACAATTTTAAAGCGGGTAAAAACCATTATCAACTGGACACTTGCCCGCTGCTACGACGAGGCCTGCGGGGGGTTCTTTCAGCATTGCGATGTTGATGCCCGCCGGCCTGAAGCCCCTTTTCTTATAAACGATTATGCCGGTGTGCCCGCCGCCTGGGACGACAAAATTTGGTGGGTTCAGTGCGAAGCGCTGCTGGCCCTTGGCATGAGCGCCCTGCTGAATGAAGACGAACGGCACTACCGGTATTTTATGAAGATGCACGACTATACCGAAAACGCGTTTCATGACAAAACCTACGGCGAGTGGTACAGCATTTTGAAAAGGGACGGCACAGTTTCCTGTGATTACAAAGGTTTCGAGCTGAAGGGGGCGTATCACGTGCCCCGCTGCCTGCTTAAAATGGTTCTGCTGCTTCGAAATTACCTGGCACAGGAATAAAAAAGGTGAAATCGGTATAAGGCCGGTTCAATACAACCAAAATACTAGGAGGAGACCAAATGAAACAAAAATGGTTTACACTTGCTGTTGCGCTGATGTTTATGTTGGCAACAATGGCTGGATGCGGCAGCAGCGCTGCCACAAGCGGTTCGGGCGGCACATCGTCCGGTGAACAGGTCACCATCCAATGGTGGAGCCCCAACTGGGATGAAACGGAAAGCCTTGAAATGGCCGAGGAATTTATGGCTGAAAACCCGGGCATTAAGGTGGAGGTGGTTATTACCGACTGGGACACCTACAAAAGCAAAATTACCACCGCCATCAGCGGCAAAAATGCCCCCGAGCTTTTCACCATTCTGCTCACCGATGTAGGGCCCTTTGCCAAGGCCGGCCTGCTGGCCCCGCTAAGCGAGCTTGCGGCAAACGCCGGCGTAGATTTTGATGACATTATTGCCCCTGCGCTGGACATTACCAGCCTCGACGGCGAAGCCTACGGCGTGCCTTTCCGGTACGACGGCTCCGGCATTTATTACAACGTAGACCTGCTTGCCAGCATAGGCCGCGACAGCTTCCCCACAGATTGGGACGACATGGTGGCTATGGCCAAAGAGCTTAGTGCCGACGGGCGCTATGGTTTTGCCTGGCCTTTGGGCAACCAGGCAAATGCCGCCACCCGCCTTGTACAGCAGTTATACACCTACGGCGGCGACATTTTGAACGAAGATGAAACCGAATGCCTTTTAAACAGCGATGCCGCCAAAAAGGCCCTGGGCAACATTGTGAATTCTATTGAAGAAGGCTATGCCTCCCCCTCCAGCGCAGAGTATGACAATACCGTTATGCGCGATGCCTTTGGCAACGGCACGCTGGCCTTCAACTTCACCGGCCCCTTTGACATTGAAACGCTGAAAACCGACTACCCCGACCTGAACTTTAAAACCGCGGTTATTCCCGGCAACGGCGGCATGGGCACCACTACGGCCAATGGCTGGGGTGTTTCCATGGCGGAAAACAGCAACCATAAAGAAGAGGCCGCCAAATTTTTGGCCTACATTACAACACCGGAAAACCAGGCCCGCCTTACCGACAGCTTCCCCGCCAGCAAAACCGCCCTTGAATATCCCCAGTTCTCCACCGAAGAGCTGAAGCCCTTTGCCGAGCAGCTCGAAAACTCCAAGCCGGAGCCAACCTACCAGCGCTGGGCCGAAATAGAGCCCATTATTTACCAATACATTCAAAGCGCCGTTTCCGGCACCATGAGTGTGGACGATGCCTGCAACGGCATGACAAACGATATCAACGCGCTGCTGGCGTAAAACACAAAGCCAAAGCATGCAAAAATGCTGTGCATGCAGCGTTCCGCAACAAAAGCCGCCCGGCCTGTACCATACGGCGGGCCGGGCGGGCTTTGCTTTTCCATTGCACCTGAAAGGGGTGACCCGCATGAAAAAGAAACTGCTAACCAGGGATGAAAGGCGTGCCATTCCTTTCATACTGCCTGGCGCCCTTGTAACGGCCCTGCTAATTCTTTACCCGCTTGTCTACATTTTTTCCATGAGCTTTTCCGACAACGCGCTGGGTGGGGGAGGGTTCGCCGGTTTTTCCAACTATGTGCGTCTGTTCAAAAACCCCCAATTTTCACAAACCATTGTCAACACCGTTAAGTGGACCCTTTCCACCGTGCTGTTTTCTTTTCTCATTGGCTTCGGCCTTGCGCTGCTCATTCACCGCAAGGGTGTGCGCTTAAAGGGCGTGTGGCGCAGCGTTTTGTTCATTGCCTGGATCATTCCGGGCGTGGTAAAGGCCACCGCGTGGAAATGGCTGTTTACCACAGACGGGGGCATGGCCAACCACATTTTGCAAAGCCTGGGGCTTATCAGCCAGCCGGTGCCCTGGCTTACCAGCCCCCAATACGCCATGCCGGCAATTATTATTGTACAGGTTTGGGCGTGCGCACCCTACGTTATGCTTATGATGACTGCGGGGCTGCAGCAGCTGCCGTCCGATTTGTATGAGAGCGCCAACATTGACGGCGCCACCGGTTGGCAAAAGCTTTGGCACATCACCATTCCGCTGTTAAGGGACATTAGCTTTATCTGCCTTTTAATGCTGCTGGTATGGGCCATCAATGAATTTTCTTTAATTTGGATTATGACCAGCGGGGGGCAAAACACCACCACCCTGTCGCTGATGGTATACAACCAGTTCAAGGTGCTAAACTTGAACGCCGCCTCAGCCAGCGCTGTAATGCAGCTTCTTGTCTCCATGCTGTTTGCCGTTTTGTACGTATTGTTTGTTGTGAAGGAGGAGTGAGGGATGAACCGTGTAAAAACAAAGGCCCGCGTGGGCGATGCGCTCTCGTATCTCATTCTGCTTGTTGCAGCCATTGTAACCGTTCTCCCTTTGGCGTGGATTATAAGCACCTCCATCAAGCCCACCAACGAAATTTTTGCAAAGCCCCCGGTGTGGGTTCCCGCAAACCCCACCTTGGAAAGTTATCTCAGCGTTTTAACCGAAAGCAGCATCCCCCAGGCCTTTTTAAACAGCATACTGGTAGGGGCGGGCACCGCCTTAATCGCCCTGCTGCTTGGCGGCAGCGCGGGGTACGCCTTTGCGCGCTTTAAGTTCCGGGGCAGCAAATTTTTGTCCTTATTCATGCTGGTAAGCCAAATGCTGCCGCTTACGGTACTCATGATTCCCATGTACTATATGGAAAATGAATTCGGCCTGGTAGACACAAGAATAGGGCTGGCCATCGCGCATCTGGTTATCACCATGCCGCTGGTTACCTGGATGAGCAAAGGCTATTTTCAGGGCGTTCCCAAAGAAATTGAAGAGGCCGCCACGGTAGACGGCTGCGGTACGCTGCGGGTTTTGGTAAGCATCATCATTCCCCTTTTGCGCCCGGCCCTGGCGGCCACAGGCATTTATGCCTTTGTATCCTCGTGGAACGAATTTGCTTTGGCCAACGTGCTTACCCGCACAATGCAAAGCCGCACGGTTCCCATTGCGTTGAATGAATTTTCCACTTTTTTCAAGGTGGATTGGGGCGATACCATGGCGGCCGCCGCCATCATCACCATTCCGGTTATCATTGTGTTTATGCTTATTCAAAAGCAATTTGTAGCCGGGCTTGCCAGTGGCGCCGTGAAAGGATAAAATATTTGTAACACCGGAAAATTGATTTTTTGAACAGATTTTTGAATAGAATGGAGTGTTTTGTATGAGTGAAACTGGAAAGCGCATTGAGCAATTGGGCATTACTCTGCCGGTGCGGCCCCGCAAAGGGCAAGGGGTAGTGGATGCCGTTTTGCAGGGAAATATTTTGTACCTGTCGGCCCATTTGCCTGTCAACGAAGAGGGCGAGCCGGTGTATGTGGGCAAGGTAGGGGCAGAGGTAAGCCTGGAAACCGCCTATCAGGCCGCGCGCCTTTGCGGGCTGAACATGCTGGCCACCATTAAGGACTATATTGGGGAGCTTGACCGTGTGGATTATATGATCAAGGCCCTTGGGCTTGTAAACAGCGCCGCCGATTTTTCCAGCCAGCCCGCTGTAATGAATGGGTTTTCAGATTTGATGGTAGAGGTGCTGGGGCGCCGCGGCCAGCATGCCCGCAGCGCCATGGGGGCTTTTGCCCTGCCTAAAAATGTTCCCATTGTGGTCGATGCCCTGCTAAAGGTGCGCTGAAGGGAGAAAATATG
>JBKEBR010000447.1:0-1652 GCA_047973285.1 Oscillospiraceae bacterium
ACAGAACGAAGAAAATCAAGCACTGTTTGACTTTATGAAAGAGGCCCTTGGCGACAGGGTAACCGAGGTAAAAGCCAGCGGCCGCCTGAAAGGCCACCCGGTTATTATTACGGCCAGCGGCGGGCTTTCGCTGGAAATGGAAAAAGTGCTGAACACCATGCCCACCGGCGAAAAGGTGAGCAGCCAAAAAATACTGGAAATTAATGCCGAGCACCCGGTATTTGCCCGGCTGAAAAGCCTTTTTGAAACCGACCAGGACAAGGTTAAACAATACGCCGAGCTGCTGTACAACCAGGCACTTTTAATTGAAGGCCTGCCCATTGCAGACCCGGTTGCCTATACCCAGCTGGTGTGTGAGCTTATGGCGGAATAACCACCCTTGCCATTTCTTTTTCAAAAAAATACAGCAATTCATATTTTTTATTTTAGATGCATGCTTTCCCCTCTCTCCTTTCGTGTTGTAGGTATACAGGCCGAATACACCACCGGCCTGCGGCGGGTTTTTTACCGCCCCCAACAGAACAGCGTTTTTAAAGGAGAAGAGTATGAAAAAAACAGGAATTTTTTTATCTGCTTTATTGCTTACGGGCCTGCTGCTTACCGCCTGCGGCACCGCTTCTGCCGCAGTGCAAAGCGAACCCCAAACCGGCAGCGAAACAACCGGCAGTAAAGAGGAGAAAACCGAAATGGAAACAACAATTTACCGGGGCACGGTAACCGAAATAACCAGCGAGCAAATTTTGGTAACCCAGGTTTCGCCGGGGTATAATTACGGGCAAGAGAGCATTGCCTTTCACATAACGGCCGGCACTGAAATAGAAACAGGCGGCGCCGAAATTGCGGCAGGCGCCTATGTGGAGGTTGCCTACAGCGGCATTTTAACCCGCTCGCTGCCGCCGCAGGGCACCGCTGAAAGCATTTCCCTGCTCTCCTCTTTTTCCGAGGGCATTGTTGTAAACGGCACCATTCAATCGGCCCAAAAAACCGACACCGGCTACACCCTGCAAATTTCCTCACTGCCTGCAAATGGCGATGCCGCGCAAAACACCGCCGGGCAGGAAATTACCGCGGTTTTGCTTGTGCCCGCGGGCGCGCTGGAACACCTTACCGAAGCCGACCTTACCACCGGCACACAGGTAAGCGCGGTTACCACCGGCCTTGCCGCGCTAAGCCTGCCCCCACAGCTGCCGGTGCGCGTTTTGCTGCCCTACACACAGGCATAAATTTTTTACTGCCTGCCCAATGCCCCGCTTCAAATGGTTCGTACTTTTAAGCAGCGGCCTCATGTACAAATGAGGCCGCTGCTTTTTTTTGCGGGCCGCCTTCGCGTGAACGGGGCCCTGTACCGCCTTTGGTTTGAACGCCTTATAAAAAAGTGCTTGCAATCAATTTTTAATGGATTTATTGTAAGGGAGAGGATATCCTTCAGCATTCCGAAGGAGGACATTGTACTGTATGGATTGTAAAAAAATAGAACAGCTTGAAGCAGCAATACACAGTGGGTATAACAACACTGTGGGGCTTGTTGTACAAAAAAATGACGAAACCTTATACGAGCAATACTTTCACGGGTATACCGCCGCCAGCACGCCGCATGTGTTTTCGGTAACAAAAAGTGTTTTTTCCGCACTGGTTGGCATTGCCATTGAAAA
>JBKEBR010000448.1:0-20641 GCA_047973285.1 Oscillospiraceae bacterium
TCGGGCAGGGGGGCGACAGCTTTGGCAGAATTAATTTGGCCTGCCCCCGGGCAGTTCTGCAAGAAGCATTGCTGCGCCTGCAGCAGGCACTACAGCGGCAATAAAAAAACAAGGAGGCAGACGGTATGCTAATGCTATGTTACGTCAGGTGCAGCACCTGTGCCAAAGCAAGAAAGTGGGCCGATGAACACCATCTCGAATATACCCTGCGGGATATTAAACAAAATAACCCCACCCGGCAGGAGCTGGGGGAATGGTACAGGCAAAGCGGCCTTCCCCTGAAAAAGTTTTTCAACACCAGCGGGCTTATATACAAAGAAAAAAATTTAAAAAACAAGCTGCCCACCATGACCGAAGAGGAACAGCTGCAGTTTTTGGCAACCGACGGCATGCTGGTAAAACGGCCGCTGGTGGTGGCAAAAGGGAAAATTTTGCTGAACTTTAAAGACAAGGAATGGGAAGAGGCCCTTTTATAGGAAATAAGGGCGCTGTACAAATAAAATAAGATAGAATTTGAAAACCGCTTGGGGTATAATAAAAAAAGCGGCCGGCAGCAGGCTGGCCGCCTTTGGCATATATTTATTTTAAACTGGGAGGTTTTACAGGTGAATACAACACCGAAATACTATGTTTGCACCCATTGCGGCAATATTGTGGAAAAGCTGCACGACTCCGGGGTGAAGGTTGTTTGCTGCGGCGAAGCCATGCAGGAGTTGGTTCCCAACACCAAGGACGCGGCGCTTGAAAAGCATGTTCCGGCCTACACCGTAGAGGGCAATACCATTCAGGTACAGGTGGGCTCTGTGCTTCACCCCATGCTGGAAGAGCATTACATTGGCTGGATATGGCTGCAAACCGAAAAGGGCGGCCAGCGGAAGGCCCTTGCTCCTGGGGCCGAGCCCAAGGCAACCTTTGTTTTGCCCGAGGGCGATAAGGCCGTTGCCATTTTCGAATGGTGCAACCTGCACGGCCTTTGGAAGGTAGACGTATAAGGCTTATATTTTTGTTCGGCCTGTTTAGGGCAATGGCAAACCCGCTTTTAAAAGCGGGTTTGCCATTCTTTTTTGAAAGGCTGGGAAGGCCGGCATGTATATTATATCCATAAAAACAACACACCTAAAAACAAACAAGGGTATATTTCAACAAAAAGTAAAACATTGCCGCTTTTACGTTTATTTTAGTGTTTAAAAATTGGTTAAAAGGTGGTACAATAAATAGCAGCTTACTATAGGGCAGCAATGCACAGGCAGAGGAATGAGAAAACATGCAAAAACAATTGTTGGGCAAGCGAATGGCTATGGCCTGCCTTGTTGCGGTTATGCTATTTTCGGTTCCGGTTTATGCGGTGGCCGATGCGCCGGAGCTGGTTATGGAGGCCTACAACGGCGTGGTGCGCATAGCGGCCCCCATGGAGGATGGCGTTTCTCTGGGCACGGGGTTTGTGGTGGGCACCGAGGACGAGTATTATGTTGTAACCAACCACCATGTTATAGAAGGCGCAGAGAGCATACAAATTTTGTACGATACGGGCAAAACAATAGAGGCTTCCATTGTGCTTGATTCGCCTCAAAAAGACCTTTGCATTGTAAAGCCCTCCCGCAGAATACCAAATGTAAAAGTATTGCCGCTGCAAACAAGCGCAATCAACCCGGGCACCGCCGTATATACGCTTGGGTACCCCGGTGCGGCGGATATTCTTACCGGCCAGTATGAAACCTACGAAACCATAGAAGACATTATGGCCGACAAAATGTCGATTACCATTACCGACGGCCTTGTAAATGCGGTAAGAGAGAGCAGCCTTGTGGGCAACCAAACCGCCAATGTTAAAATACTGCAAATAGATGCGGTTATCAACCAGGGCAATTCCGGCGGGCCGCTGCTCGACACCAGCGGCAATATTATCGGCATCAATACCATGGGCCTAAGCAGCGAGACAATTTCGGGGGTATACGCCAGCGTACATGTGGAAGAGCTGGTAAAGCTGCTTAAAAAAGAGCGAATTTCCTATACAACGGCAGACGAGGCAGCGGCTGCCCGCCTGCAAAGCAGCCAGCAGGAAGAGCAGGAGGGAACTTTGAAAACCGTGGTTTTGGTTTTTGTACTGCTGTTTGTGGTGCTGGCGGCTGCGGTTGTTGTTTTGGCGGTGCGCAAAAAAAAGAAACAAAACAAAAAAGGCATTACCCTGCAAGACTACACTCGAAGAGGAGGTTTCTAAATGAACCAACAGCAAATTTGCGGCCTTACAAAAGGTTTCGTCTCGGGCCTTTTATCGCTTGGCGCATCCGAAAATATTCTTCCGTTGCTCGCACCGGAAAATGTTGTAATTACCGAACAGGAGATTACCCTTAAAAACAAGGCGCCGGGCGCGCAATTGTATGTGTACCAAGGGTTTACCGCCCCCGAAGTGTACCAAAACCGCCCCGCAACAAACAGCAGCGTTTATTTTGTGGGCGCGCTGATGTATTCCCTGCTTACAGGGGCCGCCCCGGCAGACGCTAGGGTGCGCCAGCAGCAGAACGTACCCTTGTTAAGCGGAAACGGCCCGCTGGAAAGCCTTATCAACCGCGCGGCTGAATTGGATTTTAACCGTCGCATTGCAAGCCTGCAGCAGCTTTGGCAGGAAATTGGCCAGGTGGAGGCTGCTTTAAGCGCCCCGGCTTCGCCCGCGGCGTATTACGGGCAGCAACAAGCGGCGCCCGCCGCTTCTGCGGCCCCTGCAAGCGGCCCGGCGCCGGCCTTTGCGCCCGCCGCTTCTGCGGCCTCTGCAAGCGGCCCGGCGCCTGAAAGCCCCGCCTTTGGCCAGGCAGGGCCGGTGGTGCCTGCCGCAAGTGCCCCTTCGGTGGCCGCCGCCCCCGCTGAAATTCAAAAAGAAGAGCCGCTAACACAGGCGCCGGCTTTTGGCCAGGCAGCCGGTTCAGGTGTGGAAGCAGCGGCCCCGGCAGCTGCAAACAAAACAGCGCAACCCTACGTGCCCGCCGCTGCCGCGGCCCCCGAAAGCGAAAGCCCCTCTGCTGTCGAAGCGCAGCAGGCAGGCTTTGCAGCAGCTACCCCGGCCTCCACGGCCCCTGCCCCGGTGGCAGAGGTTGCCCCAGCGGCCTTCGCAAGCGAAAGCATCGCCCCTGTGGCCGAGAGTAAAAAGGAAGAGCCCTATGCGCCTGCCTTAGAGGTACCCGCCAGCAATGCCGCCCCCTATACTCCGCCGCTGCCGGGCGGCCCCGGTGCGCCGGTTGCGGCCCAGGCCCCTTCGGCTGCCGCTGTGCCGCAAACTGTGGGTACACCCGCGCCTGCACAGCAAAGCGCCCCTTCGCAGGCGCCGGCGTTTGTGCCCTCGGCCGGGCCCAATGTGCAGTTTTCAAACAGCGTTGCACCGCCCCCGTATGCGCCGGGGCAGCAGGCTTCCCAGCAGCAGGCCATACAGCCCCAACCGGCTGGCTATGGGGGTTTCCCCACCCAGCCCGGGTACCCCCAGTACACCGGCGCTGCCGTGCAGCCGCCTAAAAAGAAGGGCAAAGCGGGCCTTTTGGTTGCCGGTATCATTGTGGTGGTGTTGCTGCTGGCGGTAACCATTTATTCCTTTGTACAGGGCGGCCGTATGGACAGCGGCATTGAAGACGGCAAGTATGACCAAGTGGTAAGCGCCGCCGATGCCACCCCCTGGCTAAAGCTGTTCAAAAAGCAGGAATACCAGTATGCGCAGGCCCGTCTTTTGGCCGATGAGGGGGAATATGAAGAGAGCATTGCGCTTTTGCAAGGCCTTGGAGAGTTTAAAGACAGCCAAAAGCTGATTGAAGAGGTAAAATACCGGCAGGCTGTTGAGTTGATGGAAAGCGGGAAGTTGCAGCAAAGCGCAGAAATTCTGGATGAAATTTACGGCTATGAAGACAGCGCAGACCTGCTGCAAAGCCTTACACTTTATATGGACGCGGAAGAAATGAATGACCCCATTGCCAGGTACCAGGCCTACTTAAGCCTGGGAGATTTTCTTGACAGTGCCGAAAAAGCGGCGGCCATTATTCAAGAGGTGTACGATACAGGCGTGGAGCTGTATAACGCGGAAAACTTTGAAGGCGCGGCTGCTTATTTTGCACAGGTAGCAGGCTATGAAAACGCCGACTTTTATTTGCAGGTTTGCAACCTTTACTTAGAAGCCGCCCTTACCTCTACCCACAGCCAGATGCGGGAACTGTATGCCCAGCTTACCGCCCTTTCTTCCAATTCCGGCATAGACATTAGCAACGTCATTCTCTCCGATGATTTTCTGCTGTACTACCTCGAAGGCAGCTGGTACTCTGGGGATGGCGGCGGCGAATTTGAGCTCGACTTATACTATGGGTATTATTTCAGCGATTACGACATTACAGGAACAAAGTATTTCAATACCAAAAGCATTCTAAATGAGGATGACAGCACGGTTGTTACCTTTGAATTTATTTCTCTGGATGAGGTGAGAATGAATTTTTGGGATGGAAGCAGCCATATTTTCACCCGGCAATAAACCAACGCCGTGGCAGAAAATAAATTCTTTATAGCACATAAAATCCGTGCCGGTGTTGTACCGGCACGGTTTTTATGTGTGAAAACAAACCGGGCTGCCCCGGCGGGCGCCCCTCAAAAAAGTTGCCCTGTGTGCAAGGCTTTCAGAAACAGTAAAAAAAGGTGGAAAATTCCTTCAGGCAGGCAAGCGTAAAAAAGCAAAGCCGGCCGGTACAAGCGGCCATATAATAAACCCTGTATGCGGCCTTGCGGCAAAATATCTGCCCATTACTGCCCCAAAAACGAAAGCTGGCGGTTTGCATACCCCTGCCGGTAGCCGGCAATAATATCCTGCATTTTGTACAAAAGGCCGGTTTGCTCGCAAAGCGAGGCAAACAGCTGCCAAAGCTGCCGCTGCCTGGGGCTGGGGCAGTTGTAGCGGGTTCCAAAGGCGTTTGCGTACCGCCGGGCAAGGCCCTGGCCGGGGAAAGCTTCCTCCAGCTTCTGCAAAAAATATTCCCGCTGGCCGCTGCGCATGCTCATACCAAACCACGGGTACACAAACCGTGCCCCGCAGGCGGCGGCCTTGCGAACAATGGCTTCGATATTGCCCGGGGTATCCTCAATAAAGGGCAAAACCGGCATCAGTAAAACGCCGGCAAACAGCCCCGCGGCCGAAAGCTGCCGCAAGGCTTCAAAACGGCTGGAGGAGGGCGGGGCGTACGGCTCCAGTTTTTTGGCGAGAGAATCGTCAAAAGCGGTAATGGTAATTTTGCAAAGCACCGGCGAATGAGCCCGTATATCTTTCAAAATATCAATGTCCCGTGTTATCAAATCGCTTTTGGTGGCTATGGCTGCCCCGTACTGGTAGGCGTCCAGCAGGCAAAGGGCGTTGCGGGTAAGCTTTTCTTTTGCTTCAAACGGGTTATAGGGGTCGCTCATGGCACCGGTGGCCACAACACCGGGCATAGCCCGCCGGGCAAGCTCATCCCGCACAATGCGCAGGGCGTTTTGCTTGGCACGCACCGTGTCAAAGTTTTCAACGTGGTAGCAATCGCTGCGGCTGTCGCAGTAAAGGCAGCCGTGGTTGCAGCCGCGGTAAAGGTTCATGTTGTATTCACACCCAAACCAGGCGGTGCTTTTGTTTTTCATAACAATGGTTTTGGCGGGTACGGTTTGCATAGGCCTCCTTTAATAACCCGGCAGGGCGGGGGTGGGCGGGCAGCCCGCGGCAATAAATTTTTCCAGTTTTGCGGGGCTGAAAATTTCGTTGGTAACAAAAGAGCCGTTGTAAAACATGGCATAGGTGGGAAAAGGGTTCGGCGCCTTTTGCGCCTGCTCTTTGCCGGTAAGCGGCACGGCGGTAAAAGAAAGGACGTGCCGCTGTGCGGCTTGCCGCAGCAAGGGAACATACTTGCCGGGGTGGGGGCAGTGGTTGGTATAGTAAACCACAAAGCCTGTGTGCAAGGCCGGGGCCCCCTCCTCGTACACGCTGGGGGCAAAGCGGGGCAAGGGGGCATGCTCGGCCAGCGGCAGGGCCTGCAATTGGTAGTAAGGCGGGGCGGTGGCGGCAAGTACAAACCCTTTGTGCCGGTAATAGCCGGGGTCTGAGAGAAAGGGCATTTTTTTGTGGGCGGTAAGGGCAACCAGCCCCAGAAAATTTTGGCTGCGGGCATGAAGCAGAGCGGCCTGCAAAAGCCGGTTTGCAATGCCCTGCCCCTTGTACTGGCCTGCCACCCAAAAGCAATCAATAAACAGCCACCCGTCGGCTTCAATAGGGCACCAGGCATTTTGCGCAGGGGTGTACTCAATAAAAACCTTTCCCTGGGCGTCCAGCTTTTGAAAATGGTAGCCTTCGGCAAACTGCTGCAGCATCCACTGCTTTTTTGCAGCCGCACAGCGGCGGGCGTCCGCCGAAGCGGAAAGGGCGCAGCAAATGTGCTCCTGCCCAATGTTGTCTTTGGTTACTTCAATAATATTCATACAATGTCCTTTTCGCCGTTAAAGGTGGTGGCGGCGCAAGCGGCAAAATCGCCACAAGCCAAGGGGTTTATAGTTAGGGCACCATGCTGCGCACCGGGTGCCGCAGCACGGTTTTCAGCTTTTCAGGGGCGGTGCGCCGGGGGTCGCTTATATATATTTCGTGGTGCAGGCGGCCGGGGCCCAGGTCCTCGGCAAGGTTGTTCTGTGCGCAAAACCGCCGCATGTTTTCAAGGGTTTCCGGCTCGGTGCTGTAGGGGCCGGTGTGCATGGCCTGTACGCAAAGGCCCTCCTCATAGGTTTCAAAGCGCAGCGGCGAAAAATCCAGCTGGGGCTTTTTGCGGGCGGCCTGGGTGCGGGCCCACTCTGCCAGGGCGGGTGTAACAAAAGCGGGCTGCCGCAGCAGCGAAGTCCACCGCCAGCCATCACGGTTGGCCCCGGGGCCGGGCACGTCGCCGTCCCACAGGCCCTCCAAGGGGGGCACCACATATTCAAAATACCCGTGGGGCGGGCTGCCCCCCATTTTGCTCATTTTTATTGTAAACGCAACGGCATATAAAACCGAAACGGCGTTTTGGTAAGCGGCACTTTCAGGGGCGCCCTGCCCGGCCACCGTCAAAAAAGCAATGGGTGGCACCTGAATTTGCGCTGGGGTTTTGCCCGGCAGGTATAAATCGCTGTATTCTTTTTTAAAATCCATTTTTTCGCCCATGGGAAATCCTCCTTTTGCCGCCAGCATACCATATAAAACAAGACACCGAATGTCATATTATGGCGCAAAATTTTTTGCCGTGCCCCGGTGCGGAAAGGTGTTGCCGCACCCTCTGCCCCCGCGGCGGCCAAAAGCACGGCCCTATGGGGTTTGGTATAGGGCGGCCAAAAGGCGCAGTTCCTTTTGAAGGGCCTGCCGCAATGCCGGCGGCGCCAACACCTGCATCTGGCTGCCAAAAGAAAGCAGGTAGCCCGTTAGCCATGGGCCCTCGGGGAAAGAACAGCGAACCTCAAAATCTCCGGTTTGTGTTTTGGCAATGTGGGAAGCGGGGAATTCATCGTACACCCGGTAGGCCGCCTTGCGGGAAAACCACAGCACAAGCGAAAGCTGCTTTTCAGGAAAAGGTGTTTTGAAAGAAGGCGGAGGAAGCGGGCGGGGCGCAAAAGGGGTTTTAATAACCTGAAGGCCGTGCAAACGCGTTAGCTTAAAATAACGAAACGCCTGTTTTTGGGTGCAAAAGCCCATCAGGTACCAGCCCTGCCCTTTAAAAATAATTTTATAGGGCTCTGCCCGGCGCCGGGTTTCGGCGCCCGCAGAAGAGGTGTAAATAAATTCCACAGGGAGGCAATTTGCAATTGCCTCCCGCAGCAGCGCAAAAATTTCGTTGCCCTCGCTGCCAAAACCCCAGGGGGCAAAGTCTACCTCCAGCCAATTGCTTTGCCTGCCAAACAGCCCCTCCAGCTTTTGGGTAAGGGCCTCGCTGCCGGGGGCGGCAAGGGAAGAAAGGCTTTGCAGGCTGGCAACCAGCTGTTGCTGCTCCTGCTTTGAAAAAAGGGATTTATCCAGCACATAGCCGGGCAAAAGGTGTATGCCGCCCCCGCGCCCGCGGCTGGAATACACCGGCACACCCGCCGCCGACAGGGTGTCTATGTCGCGGTAAATGGTGCGCACAGAAACCTCAAACCGCCTTGCCAGCAGGGCGGCGGTGGTGCTTCCGTTCGCCACCAGCAGGCTGGTAATTTCAAACAGGCGCTGATGCATGTGAACTCCTTTTGCCCCGCCCGCACAGCTTTGGGTAAACCCTTAGCAAGCAAAGCGAAGCGCTGTACATAAAAGTTTTACAAAAAAGCAAGGGCGGCAAGGCCGTCTTGCAGGCCCTGCCGGTAAGCCTCGGCCAGGGCCTCGCGGTTTTTGCCGAACCGGTCTACCAAAAGCGGCTCTTTGGGGGCCACCACAACGGCCTTGCCCTCGGCTTCCAGCCGCCATAGCTTTTGCAGGGTGTGGTTGTACACAAGGTGGCGCATATCCAGCGCCTTTACAAGGTTTGGGTAGCGGCGGTACATTTGGTGGTAAACCGCTTTAAAGCCCTGTGGTTTTTTCACATAGCCCCGGTGGCGGGTTAACACCACCACCAGCCTTTCGCAGCCGTCTGCAAGGGCTTTTTCAATGGGAATGGGGGCGGCAACCCCGCCGTCAAGGTATTTTTTCCCCTCAATTTCCACAATGGGGGAAAGGCAGGGAATGCTGCAAGAGGCCTTAAGAATAGCGCATTCCCTGGTAAGCTGCTGCTTTGCAAAGAAAAAAGGCCGCCCGGTTTCCACATCGGTGGCCCCGGCAAAAAACAAACAGGGCGAAGCGGCAAACGCCTCGTAATCAAAAGGGTCCAGCCGGTTGGGAATCTCCCCAAAAATAAAGTCCATGCCAAAAAAAGAACCGGTGCGCAGGTAATTGCCCAGGCCGGCATACCGTTTGTCTCCGGCATAGTCCACATTGGTGCGGTAGCCCCGCTGCTGCTGGCCGGAAACATACGACACCCCGTTGGAAGCCCCGGCGGAAACCCCCACCAGCTCGTCGGCCCCAAAGCCCTGTTCCATAAAGGCCTGCAATACCCCCGCCGTATAGCTGCCGCGCATGCCGCCGCCCTCGCATACAATTGCTGTTTTCAAAAATAACGCCCTCCCGGCAAATAGTGCTGCTTTAAGTGTAAAGCAAATGAAGAACACTTTCAACTGTAATAAAACAAAACCCCTGCCGGCGTACGGCGGGGGCAAAACCGGGCTGAGTGAAAGGGCAAAAAATTGGCGCCGGCTGCGGGGTACACCGGCGGGCTGTGGCAAAGGCAAAATTATTGAAAAAGGTGTAAATTTTGCACCAGCTGGGCTTCATTTAAAGGCTTGGAAAACAAATAACCCTGGAAAAAATCGGCTCCATAAGAAATAAGCAGCTGGCGCTGTGCCTCGGTTTCCACTCCTTCGCAAATAATTTTCATGCTGGCGGTGTGGGCAAGGGTTACCATCATGCGAACAAGATGCTGGCGGTAAGGGTCGTTTTCCAGGTTTTCAATAAAAGATTTTTCGGTTTTCAGCACCTGGGCCGGCAGGCGCATAAGGGTTTGAAAGGTGCTGTAGCCGGTGCCGAAATCATCCAAAGAAATATGCACCCCAAGGTTTTGCAGGGTGCCCAGCACCGCCAGGTTTTCATCAGAAAAATCGAACCGGTTGCTCTCGGTAATTTCCAAATACAGCTTGCCGGCGGGAAACCCGTATTCCTCCAAAAGGCTTTGCAGGCTGGAAGCAAACCAGTGATTCACCATTTGCAGGGGGGAAAAATTTACGTCCAAAAAAAAGCTTTTGCCGGCAAGGCCCCACTCGGTGCACTGGCGCACCGCCGTGCGGGTAACCCAGGTGTCCAGCTGGTCAATCAGGCCCAGCTGTTCCAGCTCGGGAATGAAAACCGATGGGGGCACCGGCCCAAATTCCGGGGAAACCCAGCGGCAAAGCGCCTCCAGCCCTGCCCAGCTGCCATTGCCGGCATGTACAATGGGCTGGTAGGCAACGCTGAAACCCTTCATGTTTTCCAGCAGGCAGTTGATGAGGGCCTGGCGCATTAAAAGCTTCTGCTTGTACTCCCGGTCCATGTCGGCGCTGTACAGGGTAAAACTGCCGGGCTTGGTGTTTCCGCTGATGGTGCGAAACAAAAGGTTATGAATATCCCCCTCAAGGTAGGGGCCGTAAATAATGCCAAGCGAAACGGTGCAATACAAATCCAGCAGCCGCTGGGCCGAATGCCAGGGCTGGGTAAAGCGGTGTAAAATATGCCGGGCCCTCTGCTGGGCCGCCTCAAGGTCAATGCCCTGTATCAAAAGGGAAAATTCGTCGTAATTTATCCGGTAAAGGCGGGAATTCTCCGCCGAGGTGGCCAGCAGCCAGTCGCGCACCTGCTCCAACAGAAAATCACCGCTTTCGGCGCCGTACACATCGTTAATGGCGTAAAAACGGTTAATTTGAAAATGAAGAAGGGCAACCTGCCCATAGTCCTCCAGGGCGGCAACATCCTGCTCCAGCTGCCGTTCGTTGGGAATAGACAGCAGCTGGTCATAAAAAGCAAGGCGGTGGTGCTCATACTCCGAGCGGCCAATGTCGGTAATATTGGCAACCGAGACAATGGCAAGAAAAACGCCCCCCGGGGCGGCAACCTTTCTCACCGAAATTTGAACCCACAACAGGCGCTGGGTCCAGTAATAAATGCAGGTGGTGGGCTTTTCAAAGGTGCATTTATTCAAAAGCTTTTCAAGCTTTTTGTTGAATTCATTCCAAAAAATAGCGGAATAATGGTGGTTTTCTATTTCGCTCTCCTGCTTTTCAAGCTCGGTGCACAATTTTTGGTTGCAGGCGGCAATGATGCCGGTATCTAAACGAATGGCAAAAATAGCAATATCCACCGCGTTCAAAGCGGCGGCAAGATATTCCTCTCTTGTTGGCGAAAAAGGGGCCAACTTGACATCCAGTTCAGAGGAACCCATACAAAAACTCCTTTCTGAAAAAGAAAAAAAGTTTGAATAAAACCCAACCCAGTTGCGCACATCTTATTTTACCCGTTTCGTAAGCATAAGGCAACCAAGCAAAGCCATGGGTACCGAAAAAAACAGGGCAAAAAACAACAAAACATCGAACAAAGGCCAAAAAACACAAAAAAGAGAAGTGAAGCCGGTGAAAAAATTTACATGGCAGGCAAAAATTGTGCGCTGGTAGCCGGTTTTTGCATGTGAAAGGCTGTGGGGGCCGGTCAAAAACAGCCGCGGGCATTCCGCAAAAAAGTAAGGGCACTGTTCAAACCAACACAAATATGATATTTTATAAAGGTATAAACCCCAAAAGGCAACCGAAACAACAAGCGTAGGCAGGCATAAAAGCACGGAATGAGGAAAGGAAGAGAAGGTTGGCAAACAAGATTATTTTAAGTGCCGACAGCACTTGCGACCTTGCGCCGGAACTGAGGCAGCGTTACAACGTACAGTATTTCTATTTTCATATTTTAATAGGGGAAAACAGCTATGTAGACGGCAAGGAAATACAGCCCGACGAGCTGTATGCCGCGTGGCGTGAAAAAGGAATTTTGCCCAAAACCGCGGCCATTACCCCCGCCGAATACCACGAATTTTTTGAAAAATGGGTGCGGCAGGGGTACGATGTGGTGCACATCAATTTGGGCTCCGCCATTTCCTCGGCACACCAAAATTGCTGCATTACCGCCAAAGAACTGGGGCATGTGTACCCGGTAGATTCCGCCAGCCTTTCCACCGGGTTTGGCCACCTTGTGGTAAAGGCCGGTGAAATGATAGAGCAGGGCTTTACCGCGCCGGAAATTCAGCAGAAGCTGGTGGAGCTAAGAAGCAAAACCCACGCAAGCTTTGTGCTGGACACCCTTGAATTTATGCGCGCCGGCGGGCGGTGCAGCGCCGTGGCTGCCATTGGCGCCAACCTTTTAAGGCTGAAGCCCGGCATTAAGGTAGACAACCAAAACGGCGGCAAAATGGGGGTGGGCAAAAAATACCGGGGCGTTATGGAAAAGGTGCTGGTGGAATATACCCGCGACCAGCTGGAGGCAAAACCAAACCTTGACCTGGACAGGGTGTTTATTACCCATTCCGGCTCGCCCGAAAGCGATATTGAACTGGTGAAACGGGAAATTAAAAAATACGCAAATTTTAAAGAAACCTATGTAACCCGCGCCAGCGGCACCATATCGGCCCATTGCGGCCCCCGCACCCTTGGCGTTTTATATATGACAAAGTAAAGTTCCGCCGCCCTGCTGGCAAGGGCGGCGGAACGCGTTAAACCCTGGCCGGGCGGCAAACACGGCAGAAACCGGCAGCCCTTACAGGTGCAAAAAAACAGCGGCCAAAGGAGTGTGTAGAATGAACAACCAAACCATGATACAGTATTTTGAATGGGAGCTGCCCGCCGACGGCCTGCTTTGGCAAAGGGCGGCCGCCCAGGCCGAGGCGCTGAAAAAGGTGGGCTTTGACATTGTTTGGCTGCCCCCGGCCTACAAAGGGGCGGCGGGCCTGCACGACGTGGGCTACGGCGTTTACGACACCTACGATTTGGGCGAGTTCGACCAAAAAGGGAGCGTTTCCACCAAATACGGCACCAAAAGCGAGTACCTGGCAGCCATTCAAGCCCTGCAAAAGCAGGGAATTGCGGTGCTGGCAGATATTGTGCTGAACCACCGCATTGGGGCCGACGCAACCGAAACCGTAGAGGCCGAAAAGTTCGACCCCGAAAACCGCAACCGGCAGCTGGCGGGGGAAACGCAAATTACCGCCTGGACCAAATACACCTTTCCCGGGCGGGGCGGCAAATATTCCGCTTTTCAGTGGGACTGGACCTGCTTTTCCGGCGTAGATTGGGACGATAAAACCAAGCAGGGGGGCGTTTACCAATTTGCCGACAAGGAATGGTCGCCCGAGGTGGACGGGGAAAAGGGGAATTTCGACTACCTGATGGGCGCCGATGTGGATATGGAAAACCCCAAGGTGGTACAGGAGCTGGAAAACTGGGGCCGCTGGTACCTGAGCACCACCGGGGTGGATGGCTTTCGGCTGGATGCGGTAAAGCATATCTCCTACTCCTTTTATGAAAAGTGGCTCGATGCCATGCGGCAGCAGGCAGGCAAAAATCTTTTCTCGGTGGGGGAATACTGGAGCGGAGAGCTGCAAAGCCTTTTGGAATACCTGAACAACTGCGGCGGCCGCATGAGCCTGTTCGATGTGCCGCTGCACATGAACTTCCACAATGCCTCCTGCGGAGGGGGCGGCTTTGGCATGCAGAACCTGTTTGCGGGCAGCCTTGTGGCCGCCGATGTAATGCACGCGGTAACCTTTGTAGACAACCACGACTCTCAGCCGGGGCAATCGCTGCAATCCTGGGTGGAGGAATGGTTTAAGCCCCTTGCCTATGCGGCCATTCTGCTGCGCCAAGACGGCCTGCCCTGTGTATTTTACGGCGACTACTACGGCCTGAAGGCCGACGGTGTGCCCGCGGTGCCCGGCATTAAGGGAATGGTGGCCGCCCGCCTGCACTGCGCCTACGGCCCGCAGCACGATTATTTCGACCACGACAATGTGGTGGGCTGGACCCGGGAGGGGGAAGAAGAGCACCCTCATTCCGGCTGCGCCGTTTTAATGAGCGACGGCCCCGGCGGGCAAAAAACCATGTATGTGGGCAAGCGGCATGCCGGCGCCCACTTTGCCGACCTTACCCACCGGGTGGAAGAGCCCGTTGTGGTGGATGCAGAGGGCAACGCCACCTTTACGGTGCCCGGGGGCGCGGTGGGCGTGTGGGTGGCCCAGCCGGCCTACGAAAAAATTACCGTGGAAATAGAATGACAAAACAGCCCTTCCGCCTTGCCGGCGAAAGGGCCGTTTTTAAAAAGTTGTCTTTCGCAAGCGTGGCAAAATAAAAAGAAGGCCTCAAACGCGCCTTTGCCAAAACTACCCCTCCAGTGCGTACAAAGCTGCCCGGGTGGCGTGAATTTCGGCGGTGTCAAACAGGGGCACCGCCGTGTCGGCCTGCTGCACCAGCAGGCCGATTTCGGTGCAGCCCAAAATAATTCCCTCGGCGCCCTGCTCTGCCAGTGCCTGTATCACTTCAAGGTAGTACTGCTTTGAGGCGGGGGTTACAATGCCCCGGCAAAGCTCGTCAAAAATAATGGCGTTTATTTTCTCCATCTGCCCGGCGCCGGGCAAAAGCACCGAAAGGCCGCGGTTTTGCAGGCGGCTTGTGTAAAAATTCTGCTGCATGGTGTAGCGGGTGCCCAGCAAGGCGGCGGTTTTTATGCCGCTGGCCAGCAGGGCGTCGGCGCAAACCTCGGCAATGTGCAGCACCGGCACCGAAAGCCGGGCCTGTATTTCGTCGGCCACCTTGTGCATGGTGTTGGCGCAAATTACCATAAAGTCGGCCCCGGCGTTTTGCAGCCCCAAAGCGGCTAAGCCCAAAATATCGGCGCATTCCCGCCAGTTTCCGCTTTGCTGGCGTGTTTCAATTTCATAAAAATCCACGCTGTGCAAAAGGCATTTGGCAGAATGCAGCCCCCCAAGCTGCCGGGCCACCACCGTGTTGATGGTTTTGTAGTAAGAAAGGGTGCTTTGCCAGCTAATGCCCCCCAAAAGGCCAATGGTTTTCATAGGTTTACTCCCCCGCTGAAGCAATATTTTAAAGCTTTTACAAACGGCATAGAACACTTTTTGGGCAGCGGCAGGCCTTTGCCCGGCCTGCTTTCCACAGGGCAAAAACGCAAACGGCGGCAGTGCAAGCCGCCCCGAAAGGCATTGTGAAAAAAACGGTTAAAACGGGCCCTTTTAAAAATAGCGCTCAAACCCCGGCTGCAAAACAATATTTTCTTTTTTTACCTTGGCCCAGCTGAAAAAAGGCACCAGCCCCTCGGCGCTTATGGGGGTTGGCTCGGGCAAAAGCCCGGCGGTGCAGGCCAAAAAACCAAGCAGCGGCTCGGGGGTTTGGCAGCGGCTGCGCAGGGCGGCCAAGTCCATGTCTTTGTCCCGCTTCGAAAGCCGCCGCCCGTCGGGCGCCAGCAGCAGCGGTACGTGGCGGTATTGGGGCGGCGGGTACCCCAGCGTCTGCATCAGCCATATCTGCCGGGGGGCGCTGCTCAAAAGGTCCAGCCCGCGCACAACCTCGGTAACCTCCATCTCACCGTCGTCGGCGGGGGCCGCCAGCTGGTAGGCAAACACGCCGTCGCTGCGGCGCAGAATAAAATCGCCGCAGGCCTGCTGAAGGTTTTCCTCGTAGGGGCCCTGGCAGCCATCGGTAAAGCCAATGGCAAGGTTTGGCACCCGCACCCGGGTTGCGCCGGGGTGCGCGGCGGCGCGGCGGGCCTGCTCCTCAAAAGAAAGGGCCCGGCATTTGCCGGAGTAAACATAGCTGCCGTCAGCAAGGTGGGGGGCTTCGGCGGCGTGCAGCTCGGCCCGGCTGCAAAAGCAGGGGTAAATAAGGCCCAGGGCCCGCAGTTTTGCAAGCTGGGCCTCGTAAAAAGGGGTGCGCCGGCTTTGCAGGTAGGGGGCATGGCCCTTTTCCCGGCCGGGGCCCTCCTGCCAGGTAAGGCCCAGCCAGGCAAGGTCGTCTATAATGGCCGCCGTAAAGGCGGGGCTGGTGCGGGCAAGGTCCAGGTCTTCAATGCGCAGCAGCATCTGCCCGCCCTGGGCCCGCACAGACAGCCAGGCCAATAAGGCGGAAAATACGTTGCCCAAATGCAATTTGCCGCTGGGCGTGGGGGCAAACCGGCCTTTTACCTGTGCCAAACAAAAGCCCCCCTGCCCGTTTTTGTGTTGCGGCCCCGGCGCTGCGGGTGTGCCGTACAGCAAAATAATTGTAGCACAAAGCGGGGGGGTTGCCAATCAACGGCGGGGCGGGCGGCAACGGCAATTTTGGCGGTTTAACCAATTAAAGCGGTAAAGAAAAAAGAATAAAAATGCAAAATAGACAGCTTTTTGCCCTGCGGCTTTCCAAAAGCTTTGAATTGCTACCGGCGGCGGGCAAAAAAGAAAAAAAATTTTCCGGTTTTTAATGCAAAATTTTTTGCAAAATTGCATTCAGATGATATAATGTAGCTTATCCCTATATTTTTTGGAAGGAGGAAAAGTCTTGAAGAATTTCAACAAGTACGCACCCGGCTATTTTCCGGTACCAAAAACCGAAATGCGCTGGGCCCAAAAAGATCATATTGAAAAAGCCCCCATTTGGTGCAGTGTAGACCTACGCGACGGCAACCAAAGTTTAGTGGTGCCCATGAGCCTACAGCAAAAACTGGATTTTTTCTCCTTTTTGGTGAAGGTTGGCTTTAAAGAAATTGAGGTGGGCTTTCCCGCCGCAAGCGAAACGGAATTTGAATTGCTACGCACCTTAATTGAGCGCAACATGGTGCCCGACGATGTTACCCTGCAGGTGCTTACCCAGTGCCGCGAGCACATCATTCGCAAAACCTTCGATGCTTTACAGGGCGCCAAAAACGCCATTGTGCATTTTTACAACAGCGTAAGCGTGGCCCAGCGCGAGCAGGTGTTCCGCAAAAGCAAGGAAGAAATTAAGGCAATTGCCGTAGACGGCGCAAAGCTGGTAAAAAAGCTGGCGGCAGAGTATGAGGGGAATTTCCGGTTTGAATACAGCCCCGAAAGCTTTACCGGCACCGAGCCGGAGTACGCCCTTGAGGTGTGCAATGCCGTGCTGGATGTGCTGGAGCCCACAGCCCAAAACCCGGTAATCATCAACCTGCCGGCCACGGTGGAAATAAGCATGCCGCACGTGTATGCCAACCAAATTGAATACATGAGCGACAACCTGAAATACCGCGAGCATGTTCTTCTCTCGCTGCACCCCCACAACGACCGCGGCTGCGGCGTGGCCGACGCCGAGCTGGGCCAGCTGGCCGGGGCCGACCGGGTGGAGGGCACCCTGTTCGGCAATGGCGAGCGCACCGGCAACGTAGACCTTGTTACCCTTGCCTTGAACCTGTTCAGCCACGGGGTAAACCCCGAGCTCGACTTTTCCGATATGCCCGCCGTGGTGCAGGCGTATGAAAGCGCCACCGGCATGCATGTGTACGAGCGCCAGCCCTACGCGGGTGCGCTGGTGTTCGCCGCCTTCAGCGGCAGCCACCAGGACGCCATTGCCAAGGGCATGAACTGGCGGCAGGAGAAAAACCTTTTTGCCTGGACGGTGCCCTACCTGCCCATCGACCCAAGCGATGTGGGCCGTGAATATGAAACCGATGTCATCCGCATCAACAGCCAAAGCGGCAAGGGCGGTATTGGCTATTTGCTGGAGCAAAACCACGGCTATGCGCTGCCCGCCAAAATGCGGGAGGACTTTGGCTATGTGGTCAAAGCAATTTCCGACCATGAGCACCGCGAGCTGAGCCCGGCGCAAATTAAGGAAATTTTTGAAAGAACCTACCTGAACAAAGCGGCCCCGCTGGATGTGGAGGAAACCCATTTCATACAGAAAAATGGCATATTGGCCGCCATTACGGTGCGCAAAGACGGCGCCGTGAACGAATTTTCAGCCAAGGGCAACGGCCGCCTCGACGCGGTTTCCAACGCGCTGCGCCTTGCCACCGGGCAAGATTTTTCCATTCTTACCTATACCGAACACGCCCTGGAAACCGGCTCCACCAGCAAGGCGGTTGCCTATGTGGGGCTTACCTGGGCCGATGGAACCGTTACCTGGGGCGCCGGCCAGAACACCGATATTATTGTGGCCAGTGTGGCGGCCCTGGTTTCGGCCTATAACAACCGGGCACAGCAGTAATATTGTGCGGGAATGAATGTTGCGTGCCGCGGCCTGCGGCACGCAATTTTGCCAAAAGCGCGGGTTTTGCCAAAGGCGCCCGCCGCTGGCCGGCCCTTTTACAGGGCTTCAAGCAAAGCAAACGGAGGAAGTAAAATGGGAATGACAATGAGCCAAAAAATACTGGCGGCCCACGCCGGGCTGCCCTCGGTAGAGGCCGGGCAGCTTATTATGGCAAACCTGGATATGGTGCTGGGCAACGACATCACCTCGCCGGTGGCCATCAACGAATTCGAAAAGGCCGGTTTTAACGGGGTGTTCAGCCGCGATAAAATAAGCCTGGTAATGGACCATTTTGTGCCCAACAAAGACATTAAAGCCGCCCAGCAGGCGCGGCAAAGCCGCATGTTCGCCACCAAATACGACATTCAGCATTTTTACGATGCGGGCGAGATGGGCATAGAGCACACCCTGCTGCCCGAAAAGGGAATTGTGGCCGCGGGCGAGCTTATTATAGGCGCCGACAGCCACACCTGCACCTATGGGGCGCTGGGCTCCTTTTCCACCGGCGTAGGCTCTACCGATATGGCCGCGGGCATGGCCACCGGCAAGGCCTGGTTCAAGGTGCCCTCGGCGCTGCGCTTTCAGCTGGTGGGCGCCCCGCGGCAATATGTGGGCGGCAAGGATGTTATTCTGCACATCATCGGCCTTATTGGGGTAGACGGCGCGTTGTACCGCAGCATGGAATTCACCGGCCCCGGGGTTGCGGCCCTTACCATGGACGACCGCTTCACCATTGCCAATATGGCCATTGAGGCCGGCGGCAAAAACGGTGTTTTTCCGGTGGACGAAAAAACAATTGAATATATGGAGGGCAGGGTAAACCGCACTTACAAAATTTATGAGGCAGACCCCGACGCCGAGTATGAAAAAACCTACACCATCGACCTTTCGGCCATACGGCCCACCGTTTCTTTCCCGCACCTGCCGGAAAATGCCCGCCCCATTGATGATGTGGGCGAGGTGAAGATAGACCAGGTGGTCATCGGCTCCTGCACCAACGGCCGCGTTTCGGATATGGAGATGGCCGCCGGAATTTTAAAGGGCAAAAAGGTGGCCAAGGGGGTGCGGGCCATTGTAATACCCGCCACCCAGTATGTGTATAAAGAATGCCTGCGCCGCGGCTGGGCGGAAATATTTGTGGACGCCGGCTGCGTGCTTTCCACCCCCACCTGCGGCCCCTGCCTTGGCGGCTACATGGGCATATTGGCCGAAGAAGAGCGCTGTGTTTCCACCACCAACCGCAATTTTGTGGGCCGCATGGGCCATGTAACCAGCGAAATTTACCTGGCGGGCCCCGCTGTGGCGGCGGCCAGCGCCATTACCGGGTACATTACCGACCCCGCCAAGCTGTAGTTCGCGGCCTGCCATTTTAAAACATTATATTGTGCAGCACAAGCAAAGGAGCGTGCGCCCATGGATGCAAACGGAAAAGTGCATAAGTACGGAGACAATATCGATACCGACGTTATTATTCCCGCCCGGTATTTAAACACGGCCAGCGCCAAAGAGCTGGCCGCCCACTGCATGGAAGACATCGACCCCGATTTTGTAAAAAAGGTACAGCCCGGCGATATTGTGATAGGCGGGCAGAATTTCGGCTGCGGCTCCTCCCGCGAGCACGCCCCGCTTGCCCTGAAAACCGCGGGGGTTTCCTGCGTAATTGCGGCAAGCTATGCCCGCATTTTTTACCGCAACTCCATCAACATAGGCTTTCCCATACTGGAATGCCCCGAGGCCGCCGCGGAAATTACCGCGGGCGACGAGGTGCAGGTGAACTTCGACACCGGCGTAATAGAGGATAAAACCACCGGCAAAACCTACCAGGCGCAGCCCTTCCCGCCTTTTATTCAAAACATCATCAAGGCGGGCGGCCTGTTAAAATCGTTGCAGCAGCAATAAACACAAAAACCGTATGGGGAAAGCCTTTGCCCTGTGCGGTTTTATATTGGGTTTTGCGCCCGGCAGGGGCGCGGCAAAACAGGTTTTTTGTGGCGCAGAAAAAAGAACCGTGGTAAAATAGAGTAAACCTGGAGGAAAAGAGGGAGTATCATGCAAAAAACAATTGCGGTAATCCGCGGTGATGGAATAGGCCCTGAAATTGTAGAGCAGACCCTGCTGGTGTTAAAAGCGGTGGGGGCAAAATATGGCCATAGCTTTGCCTGCAACGAGGTGCTGATGGGAGGGGCTGCCATTGACGCGGCCGGAACCCCCCTGCCGGAAGAAACCCTGCAAGCCTGCCTTGCGGCAGATGCCGTGCTGCTGGGCGCTGTTGGCGGCCCCAAGTGGGACAGCCTGCCCGGCCACCAGCGGCCGGAAAAAGGCCTGCTTGGCCTGCGCAAGGGCCTTGGCCTGTATGCCAACCTGCGGCCTGCCCGCCTGTTGCCCGCCCTTGCCGCCGCCAGCCCCCTGCGGGCCGACATTGCCCAAAGCGGCATTGATTTTCTGGTGGTGCGCGAACTGATTGGCGGCGTATACTTTGGTGAGCACAAATCCGAAGAGGTGAACGGCGAAAAAGTGGCCACCGATGTTATGCCCTACGCCGAGCACGAAATTGAGCGCATTTTGCACACCGCATTTAAAGCCGCCGCCGGGCGCCGCAAAAAGGTTACCAGCGTAGACAAGGCCAACGTGCTGGACACCAGCCGCCTGTGGCGCGCCGTAGCCCAGCGGGTGGCGGGCGAATACCCGGGCGTGCAGTTTGAAAACATGCTGGTAGACAACGCCGCCATGCAAATTGTAAAAAACCCCGCCCAGTTCGACATTATGGTTACAGAGAATATGTTCGGCGATATTCTTTCCGACGAGGCCAGCATGATCACCGGCTCCA
>JBKEBR010000449.1:0-2665 GCA_047973285.1 Oscillospiraceae bacterium
ACCTTTTGAATAGAGCTGTACAGGTTGGTAATGGGCTTTGCAAACTGCCGTGCCATAAGGCCCGAAAGCACCACCGTTATAACAAGGTACAGGGCAAGAATGGTAAAATAGGCCGTAAGCACCCCCGCAAAATTGTGCAGCCGCGAAGAAAGGCTGGAAAAGGTTACAATTTTCCACTGTGTGCTGGAAATGGTGTAGTAGTTTACCAGGTAGCGGGCGCCGCCAACCTTTTTGATAAAGCTGCCCGAAAACGAGGCGTATTCCTCGGGGGAAAGGGTGCCCAAAAGGCTGCCGTTTAAATTGTCAACGCGGGAAACAAGGGCGTCGCTGCGGTTTACAATGTAGCAGCTTTGGTCCCACCCCACATAGCCGTAGTACATTTTTAAAATGTCCAACTCAGAAATGCCCAGCACCAAAGTGCCAACGGGCTCCCAGGTGGTGCGGTTGTGCAGCTGGCGCACAAGGCAGATATACGGGTACCCGGGGGTGGAAAAAACCGCCTGCGCCCCCTCGTCGGCCACCCACAAAATATCGGTGGTGCGCTTTTGCAGCCGGGCGTACCAGGCGATTTGCGCCGGCTGCAAATACAGGGGCTTGCTGCCGGTGCCGCCCCAAACCCGCCCGCCGGGGGCAATTACCGCCGCCTGGAACCGCAGGTTGTTCAAACCGGTGCTGTAGTGGTTCATGCGCTGCTGTAATAGTTGCTGCACCTCGTCCTCGGGCAGGGTTTTTGCCTCAAAGCCCTCCAGCAGGCGGGTTATTTCCTCATCCAGGTAAAACAGGTTGGAAACCGCCTGCACCTGCGCAAATTCCAGGTTCAGCCGTTCGGCCATCTGCACCAGCTCCCTTTGGGCGGCCTGCTGTACCTCATTTTCCAGCACATTCATTTGTTGGGAAAAAAGAAAAGAGCCGAACAGCAGCAGCGGCAGAATAATGGCGAACAGGAAAAAAAGAAAAAGCTTGCGCTGAATGGGCAAGCGAACCCCCGGGGTACGGTTTTTCATGGCGCCTCCTGTGTTGTTTGGCCCTTTTGCCGGTAGTTATACTATACAAGAGGGCGGCAAAGATGTAAATACGGCTGCAAATACAGCATATCCAACAAAAATAATAATATTTTAAAATCAAAACTAACAAATAAGCCAACAAAAATGTAAAAAACCAAAAGAAATTGAAAAAAATTCAATACCGCAAAACCGGCAACCAAACAATTTTGCACAATTACCCAAACAAAATGGATATAATTTTCATACAATATTATTTAAAATGAAAACACGTTAAGCGCCTTTGCAAAAAGGCGGGGCAATACCCAGCACCCATTATAAGGAGGATAAAAAAAATGAAGAAAGTCTCTGCACTTGTTCTGGCCGGCCTGCTGCTGCTTTCCCTTGCCGCCTGCGGCGGCGCGTCGTCCACCCCTTCGTCTGCGGCGCCTGCCGCAAGCGAGGCAAGCTCTGCCGGCGGCGCCGCCACCGGCGAAGAAATTAAAATTGGCCTGTACGGCACCATCACCGGGCCCAACGCCCTGGCCGGCGAAATGCTGGAAAAAGGCGGCCAGCTGGCGGTAGACCAAATTAACGCCGACGGCGGCATCAACGGGCAGCCGCTGAAATTAATTGTGTACGACGACAAGTCCTCTCCCGAGGGCGCCGTAAAGGCGGTTACCCGCCTGGTAGATGTAGACAAGGTGGTTGCCATTGCGGCCTCCAACTCCTCCCCCAACATTCTGGCCACCACCCAAATTACCGAAGAAGCCAAGGTTTTGCAGGTGGGCGGCGGCACCAGCCCCTCTTACACCAACGCGGGCTTTAAGTACCTGTTCCGCGGCACGGCCAACGGCGCTTTGCCCAACGCCGCCTGTGTAGACGCCATGAAGGATATGGGCGTAAAAAGCATTGGTATTTTAAGCGTTGCCGCGGAAAACGGCGTTTCCGGCGTTGCCAGCTTTAAAGAGCTGATGGGCAGCGATATTGAAGTGGTGGCCGAAGAGGTTTACCAAACCACAGACACCGACTACACCGGGCAAATTGCCAAAATTTTAAACGCAAACCCCGAAGGAATTTTAATTTACGGCATGACCAATGAATCGGCCCTTGCCATTAAGCAGTTCCGCCGGGCGGGCTACGAAGGCTATATTTACGGGCCCGAGGCCATGGGCGTGCCCGACCTGCTGAACGTGGCCGGCGAAGCCGCCGACAATGTAATTTTTGGCTCCGGCGCCGTTGTGCCCGTTAGCCCGGAAGAAGCCAGCAACGAGGTAGAGCGCAAAATGCTGGAAGACTTTGTGGCCACCTACGGCAAAATGCCGGTATCCGACGTGGTGTACCGCGGCTACGACAGCGTGTACTTAATTGCCGAGGCCCTGCGCAACGCAGCCGACATCGGCGACCCCGAATCAATCCGCGAGGCCTTCCTCAACATCAAGGGCCTCCAGCTTATCGGCGGCACCTACGATTTCTCCGACGGCAGCGGCGACGGCCTTACCCAGGCCCGCGCCGACATCATTCAAGACGGCCACCACGTGTTCAACAACGCGGGGAAAAAGAGCCAGTAAAACCGGCGGCCGTGATACAAACAAAAAAATAGGCTGCCAGTCACGCCGGGGGCGCACGCTTGTGCACCCGGGCCCCCCCGGCTGTGCCACGGCACCATGTCCCCGGCAGCCACC
>JBKEBR010000450.1:0-7362 GCA_047973285.1 Oscillospiraceae bacterium
GGGCCGGGCTGCCCGCCAATAACAGGGCAGCGAACCCCTTTTCTATAAGGGCAGGCCCTTGCAAAAACGCACACTCACAAAACGGCCTGGCGTGTTTGCGGCAGCCCCCTGTGCCCGGCAGGCCTGCCTATGCCCCGCCGCCCGGGCCTTCGGGCTTACTCCCAGGCAAAGGTGAAATCCACCTTTAAATCGTCCCGCACCGCGGAAAGAGATTTTTGCACCTCGGCGTTCAGCGGAACGCCGGTTTTGCTTCTTTCAAGGTAGGCCAAATACTCTTTTTCCCCCGCGGTGTAAATGCGGTTTTGCCCCTTGGCTTTTTTGCTGGCGCGCAGCTCCCGCAAAATGTCTCCGGCAATGCGTTTGAATTCGTCCACCTCTATAAAGGCGGAAATATCAATGGCAATAAAGAAGTGCCCCAAATGGTAGGGCCGCTTGCTGCCGTTGGCGGCTTTGCCGTTGAGGGCCTTTAAAAAGCTGCCTGCCTGCAGCGCGGCGGAAAGCACTTCCACCACAGTGGCATAGCCATAGCCTTTGTAGCCGCCCAGCTCCTCGCCAATGCCGCCAAGGGGTGCCAGGGCGCAGGTGCCGTTGTTGAACCCGGCCAGAGCCACCTCCGGGTCGGTAACCGCATCGCCGTTGGCGTTAATTACCCACCCGGCTGGCATCTGCTTTTTAATGCGGGCGTAATGCTCTATTTTGCCCCGCTGGGAAATAGAGGTGGCGCAGTCCAGCACAAAGGGGAATTCCTCGTCGGTGGGGAAGCCAAAGGTGAGGGGGTTGGTGCCCAGCATGTTTTCCACCCCAAAGGTGGGGGCAATAGAGGAGCGGGCGTTGGTGCCGGTAATGCCAATCATGCCCTCTTTGGCCGCCATAATGGAATAATACCCCGCAATGCCGTAGTGGGTAGAATTGCGGGCCACCACCATGCCAAGGCCGTGCTGCTTTGCCTTTTCAATGGCAAGCTGCATGCTTTTTACCCCCACCACATGGCCCATGCCGTCGTGGCCGTCCACCACGGCGGTGGCTTTGTTGTCCTTTACAATTTCAAAATTGGTTTTGGTGTTTTGAATGCCCTCTTTAATGCGGTCTATGTAAATGGGCTTAAAGCGGCCCACCCCGTGGGAATCGATGCCCCTCTTGTCCGACTCGATGAGGACCTCGGCGCACACCTTGGCATCCTCGGGGGGCACGCCAATGGCGGTAAAGGCCTTCTGCATAAATTCTTCCATGCGCGCAAAACTTTCGTACCGGTAGCCTGTGTCCATAACTCAGCCCTTCTCTCTTTTGTTTTTGCATAAAAAATACACCGCAAGCAACCGGCGGGCCGGCAATGTGTGCAGTGTCTCTTTTCTCATGCAGTGTATTCGGTTGTGTGCCGGCGCACCCGGCGGTTTCTACCTTTAGCTTACCAGAAAACCCGTAAAAGTGCAAGCGGCACGCCCGCCTGTTACACCAGGCGCTTGCTTTGCCAGCGCCCGTTGTGCCAGCGCCACAAAAAAATGGTGCCCCGCACCGCCCAGTCCACCGTCATGGCAAGCCATACCCCCCACACGCCAAGCCCCATGGGAATGGCAAACAGGTAGGCAAGCCCAATGCGGAAGGTCCACATGGAAAAAATGGAAACCAGCATGGTAAACCGCACGTCCCCCGCCGCCCGCAGGGCGCTGGGCAGCGAAAAAGACTGCGGCCAGAGAAAAACGGCCAAAATGCAGTGGGTGGTTACGCACAAGGCGGCAATTTCGGTGGCCTCCTTCGAAAGGCCGAAAAGCCCCAGCAGCGGGCCGGAGGCCGCCAAAAGGCCAAGCTCGGTAACGGCCATGGCGGCAAAGGCCACCACCATCAGCTTGCGGGTGTAGCGCCGTGCGCCGGCATAGTCGGCCCCGCCCACGCACTGGCCCACCACCGTAAGCAAGGCAAGGCTAATGGCGGCGCCCGGCAGGTTGGCAAAGGTTGCCACCGCTATGGCAATGGCGTTGCCCGCTATGGCGGCGGTGCCAAGCTGGGCCACAATGCGGGCCACCAAAAGCTTGCCAATTTGAAACATGGAATTCTCCATGCCGTTGGGAACGCCTATTTTCAAAATACTTCGTATAAGCGAAAAATTAATTTTAAAATGGAACAACCCCTTCAGGGAAACCGGCTGGTGCCCGCTGCCGCGGTACAAAAGCCACACAATGCCAATGGCGGCAATTACCCGGCTGAGAAAGGTGGAAAAGGCAGCCCCGAACACCCCCCACGAAAAGCCGTAAATAAACAGGGCGTTGGCGCCCACGTCCAGCAGGTTTACCAGCAGCGAAATAAACATGCTTACCCGGCTGTTGCCCATGCTGCGAAACAGGGCCGCCCCGGCGTTGTACACCGCCAAAAACGGGTAGCTGATCGCCGAAACCCAAAAATAAGTTTCCGACGCCTGCATTACATCGGGCGAAATGTTGCCAAAAATCAGCTGTAGCAGCCCCCGGCGAAACACCAGGGAAACCAGCATAATAAGCAGGGAAATAGCCGAAATACCGTAAAAAAGCTGCCGGGCCGCGTCGGACGCCTGCTTGTTCTGCCGGTTGCCAATGTACTGGCTTACCACCACCGCCCCGCCGGTGGCAAAGGCGGCAAAAATGTTGATGAGCAAAACGTTGACCGAATCTACCAGAGAAACCCCGCTGACGGCGGCTTCCCCTACCGAGGCCACCATAACGGTGTCCATCATGCCCATGGCAACGGCCAGCAGCTGCTCAATTACCAAGGGCCAAACCAGCTTGAACAGGGCACGGTTGTTCCACCGTTCGGCAGGCACAGATAAAGGGGAGGACACAAAATGCACTTCCTTTTCGTAAACTTCTTTTTAATATTGCACTCCTTTTGCCCAAAAGGCAAGAAAATAAATGCATGCCAGCAAAATAAATTGCTTTTACCGGGCCAAGCCGCAAAAAAAGCCTTGCATAGCCAAATGGTTTTTGCTATACTATTATAAGTTTAAATAGAGGAGGCGATGCCATTATGACGGGGTTTTCACGTATGGCACCGCCGTTTTTATTGCCTGCACCATGGCAGGGCAGTTATTTTATTTTTTGTTTTACGGGCCGGTGTTCAGTTTCCTGTTGCGGGGGCTGAAGCATCGGCCTTTTTTTGAAAATAAAACAAATTTGAAATGGCTATAAAATTTATTGCAGAATTGCCGCAAAAAACACAGAACAAAAGGAGGCGCCTTATGGAACTGCTAATAAAGAACGGCCGGGTATTTGACGGGGCCCGTTTAACCGAAGCCGACATTTTAATACAAAACGGTGTTGTAAAAGAGGTTGCAAAGGGCCTGCAAAGCCAAACAGCCGAAATTGTAGAGGCCGCCGGCTGCATCGCCTCGCCCGGCTTTTGCGATTTGCACGTGCATTTGCGCGAGCCTGGCTTTCCCGAAAAGGAAACCATTGCCACCGGCACGGCCGCGGGGGCGGCCGGTGGGTTTACCACCCTGTGCTGCATGCCCAACCTAAGCCCGGTGCCCGACAGCCTGCACAGCCTGCAGCCCCAACTGGCCGCCATTGAAAAGGACGCCCTGGTGCAGGTGCTGCCCTACGGGGCCCTTACCGTGAAAGAAAAGGGCGAGTGCATTGCAGACATAGAGGTGCTGGGCAGCTTTGTGTGCGGTTTCAGCGACGATGGCCGCGGGGTGCAAAGGGAAGAGATGATGCGCCGCGCCATGAACATGGTGGCCGCCCAAAACAGCTTTGTGGCCGCCCACTGCGAGGTAGAGGGCCTTTTGCCTGAAAATTTTGTAACGGTGCAAGAAAACAGCGCCTTCGCCAAAAAGCACGGCTTTGCCGGGGTTTCAAACCAAAGCGAATGGGCCGAGGTAGAGCGCAACATTGCCCTGGTAAAGGAAACCGGCTGCCCGCTGCACATCTGCCATACCTCCGCCGCCGAAAGCTTTGCGCTGGTGCGGGCGGCAAAACAGCAGGGCCTGCCGGTAACCTGCGAGGTTACCCCCCACAACCTGCTTTTAAGCTGCGACGATATTGCCGAGGATGATGGCCGCTTTAAAATGAACCCGCCCCTGCGCACCGCGCGGGATAAAAAGGCCGCCATAGAGGCCCTGCTGGACGGAACCGCCAGCGCCGTTGCCACCGACCACGCCCCCCACACCGCCGCCCAAAAGGCGGGCGGCTTTGCCAAAAGCATGAACGGCGTGGTGGGGCTGGAAACCGCTTTTGCCAGCCTGTACACCCACCTGGTTTTGCCGGGGGTAATTGGGCTGGAGCAGCTGTTAGCCCTGCTTGGCGCCGCCCCGCGCGGCATATTGGGGCTGCCCCAACCGGCCATACGGCCGGGGGAAAAAGCGGACCTTGTTCTTTTAAACCTGGTGGAGGGGCGGCTGGTAAACCCCGAAGACTTTAAAACAAAAGGACGCGCCACCCCCTTTGCGGGCTGGCGGTTAAAGGGGTGGCCGGTGCTTACCCTGTACGGCGGCAATATAGTGTACCGGCGGTAAAGGTTTTGGCAAACAGCGAAATGGGAGGGCTTTATGAAGCAGCCGCAGAAAAAACTGGTGTTTGAAAACGGAGAAATTTTTACCGGCCATGGGTTTGGCGCCGATGTAGAGGCCGTGTGCGAGGTGGTGTTCAACACCTCTATGGTGGGCTACCAGGAAATATTTTCAGACTGCTCGTACAACGAGCAGTTCGTATGTATGACCTACCCCCTTATTGGCAACTACGGCCTTGCCGACGACGACTACGAAACCCGCAGTCCCCGCATAGGGGGTTTTATTGTGCGGGAATACAACGAGTCTTTGTGCAACTTCAGGGCATCCAAAACCCTGGCCGAGGCCATGGAAGAAAACGGCATTCCCGGCATTGAAGGGGTAGATACCCGCCGCATTACCCGCATGATTCGGGACTTTGGCAGCATGCGGGCCCTTTTGTGCAGCGCCGACAAAAGCGAGGAAAAGGCCCTGGAAATTTTGGCCGAAACCCCCGTGCCCCACCACCAGGTGCAAAACGTATCCTGCCGAAAGCGCTGGTACCACCGCGCCACCGGCGTGCAGTACAATGTGGTGGCGGTAGACTGCGGCATTAAGCATGGCATTGTGCGCGCCCTTGCCCGGCGGGGCTGCAACGTAACGGTGGTGCCCTACAACACCAGCGCCGAAGAAATTAAAGCCCTTTCGCCCGACGGGCTGTTTCTTTCCAACGGCCCGGGCGACCCAGAGGACGTGCCCGAGGTGATTGAGCTGGTGCGCCGGCTGCAGGGCAGCCTGCCCATTTTTGGCATTTGCCTTGGGCACCAGGTAATTGCCCTTGCCAACGGGGCCAAAACCTACAAGCTTAAATTTGGGCACCGGGGCGGCAACCACCCGGTAAAAAACCTTGCCACCGGCAAAATAGAAATGACAAGCCAAAACCACAGCTATGCGGTGGACACCGGCAGCGTACAGGGCACCGGCCTTGCGGTAACCCACCAAAACCTGCTGGACGGCACGGTAGAGGGGCTGGAAAACCAACGGCAGAAAATTTTCTCGGTGCAGTACCACCCCGAAAGCAACCCCGGCCCGCAAGACTCGGCCTATTTGTTCGACAAGTTTATTGCCGTCATGCAAAACTTCAAAAAGGGGGCGGTGTAAATGCCAAAGCGCACCGATATTAAAAAAATACTGGTCATCGGCTCGGGGCCTATTGTAATTGGCCAGGCGGCGGAATTCGACTATTCCGGCACCCAGGCCTGCCTTGCCCTGCGGGAAGAGGGCTACAAGGTCATCCTTATCAACTCCAACCCCGCCACCATCATGACCGACACCGACATTGCCGACAAGGTGTATATGGAGCCCATCACCCTTGAATTTGTGGCCCGCATCATCCGCAAAGAGCGGCCCGACGCCATTTTACCCACCTTGGGCGGCCAAACCGGGCTGAACATGGCCATGCAGCTTGCCAAAAAAGGCATTTTAAAGGAATGCCGCTGCGAAATACTGGGCACCGGGTTTACCTCCATTCAAAAAGCCGAAGACCGGGAGCTGTTTAAAGAACTATGCGAAGAAATTGGCGAGCCCGCTTTGCAAAGCGCCGTGGCCACCACGGTGGAGGCCGCCCTTGAAGAGGCGCAAAAAATTGGTTACCCGGTGGTGCTGCGCCCGGCCTTTACCTTGGGGGGCACCGGCGGCGGCTTTGCCGAAAACGACCACGAGCTGGAGGACCTTGCCGAAAACGCCCTGAACCTTTCACCGGTGCGGCAGGTACTGGTGGAAAAATCCATCAAGGGCTACAAGGAAATTGAATACGAGGTAATGCGCGACGCAAACGACACCGCCCTGGCCGTTTGCAACATGGAAAACATCGACCCCGTGGGCATTCACACCGGAGATTCCATTGTGGTGTGCCCCAGCCAAACCCTTACCAACCGGGAATACCAAATGCTGCGCGATGCCTCGCTGCGGCTTATCCGGGCCCTTGGCATAGAGGGTGGCTGCAACGTGCAGTTCGCGCTCGACCCTTACTCTTTCCAATATTACGTAATAGAGGTAAACCCCCGGGTGTCCCGCTCTTCGGCTTTGGCCAGCAAGGCCAGCGGCTACCCCATTGCCCGGGTTTCGGCTTTAATTGCGGTGGGCTACCGGCTGGAGGAAATTAGGCTGGCCAATACCCCGGCCTCTTTTGAACCCGCGCTGGACTATGTGGTTACCAAAATAGCCCGTTTCCCCTTCGACAAGTTTGAAAAGGCCTCGCGCCTTTTAAGCACCCAAATGAAGGCCACCGGCGAGGTGATGGCGGTGGGCCGCACCTTTGAGGAAAGCCTACTCAAGGCGGTGCGCTCGCTGGAGGCGGGGGTTTCCCACATTTGGCTGCGCCGCTTTGACGAGCTTACCAACGCAAAGCTGTGGGGCTACCTGCAAAACCCCACCGACGAGCGGCTGTACGCCATTGCCGAGCTGCTGCGCCGCGGGGTAGACCCGCTGCGCATTGCCGACGCCACCAAAATAGACATGTTCTTTATTCAAAAAATGCTGGGCATTGTAAGCTTTGAGCGCACCCTGCGGGAAAACCCCGGCAGCCTTGAGGTTTTGCGGCATGCCAAAATAATGGGCTTTTCCGACGGGTACATTGCCCACCTGTGGGAAACCGGCGAGCTAAGCCTGTTTAACACCCGCAAACGCCACGGCCTACTGCCGGTGTACAAAATGATTGACACCTGCGCCTCGGAGTTTGAAAGCTACGTGCCCTACTTTTACTCCACCTATTCCCCCTACATGCAGGTGGAAGAGGGCCCCGAAGGCGCCGTGTATACGGCCCACCCGGGCGAAAACGAGAGCGTGGTAACCCGGCACAAAAAAATTATTGTGCTGGGGGCGGGGCCCATCCGCATTGGGCAGGGGGTAGA
>JBKEBR010000451.1:0-1770 GCA_047973285.1 Oscillospiraceae bacterium
CTATGGCAGTGGAGAGGCCGCCGTACACGCGCTGAAAAATATCAGCTTTTCTGTGCCCAAAGGAGAGTTTGTTGCAATTGTCGGGGAGTCCGGCTCCGGCAAAAGTACGCTTTTGAACATAGTGGGCGCGCTGGATACGCCTACGGCCGGCAAGGTATATATCGACGGCAAAGACATTTTTTCGATGAAAGACAGCAGCTTAACCATTTTCAGGCGCAGGAATATCGGGTTTATTTTTCAAAGCTTCAACCTCATTCCCGAGCTGAATGGAGAGCAAAACATTATATTTCCCCTCTTGCTCGACTATCAAAAGCCCGACAAAAGACACATTGAAGAACTGCTCGCGGTGCTCAACCTAAAAGACCGCCGCCGCCATTTGCCCAGCCAATTATCTGGCGGGCTGCAACAGCGGGTGGCAATAGGGCGCGCGCTGGTTACACGGCCGGCGCTTATTCTTGCCGACGAGCCGACGGGCAATTTGGACACGGAGAATAGCCGCGAGGTAATTGCATTGCTGAAACAAGCGGCAAAAAAATATGAACAGACCATTGCCATGATTACCCATAGCCGAAGCATTTCCCAAACGGCAGACAGGGTATTGCAGGTGTCGGACGGTGTGCTGACCGATTTTGGAGGGCGCCGCGAATGAAGAGCTACCTCAGCCTTATTCCCATTTCGGCCAAGGTACACAAACGGCAAAGCCGCATGACGCTGTTGTGTATTGTTTTTGCGGTGTTTTTGGTAACGGCTGTTTTTAGCATGGCCGAGATGGGCGCCAGAATGGAGCAGGCAAGGCTGCTGGAAAAGCATGGCAGCCTGTCTTTTCAAGACTTGTTCGGCAGCGCCATGGGGCAAACGCTTTTGCTGATTGCGGCGGTGTTGTTTTTGCTGATACTGGTTGCCGGGGTATTGATGATTTCAAGCAGCCTCAACAGCAGTGTGGCCCAAAGAACAAAATTTTTTGGCATGCTGCGCTGTATTGGAATGAGCAAACCGCAAATCATCCGTTTTGTGCGGCTGGAGGCTTTGAACTGGTGCAAAACGGCAATTCCGGTTGGGGTTGTGCTTGGCATGGCAACCTCATGGGGGCTGTGCGCTGCGCTGCGCTTTTTTGTTGGCGAAGAATTTGCCAACATTCCCCTGTTCGGCATCAGCGCCATCGGCATTGTAAGCGGAATTGTTGTGGGGGTGGTTACGGTTCTTATCGCCGCAAGCTCTCCCGCAAGGCGGGCGGCCAAGGTGTCGCCTGTAACGGCGGTAACCGGCAATTCGGAAAACGCAAACACTCGGCATGCGGCCAACAGCCGCTTTTTTAAAATTGAAACGGCCCTTGGCATTCACCACGCAACCGCGGGCAGGAAAAACCTGGTGCTTATAACAAGCTCGTTTGCGCTGAGCATTATTCTTTTTTTGTGCTTTTCGGTTTTGGTGCAGTTTATCGGCTACCTTATGCCCCAGTCGTCCAGTACCTCCGACATCAATATTTCCAGCGCCGACAGTTCAAATTCGGTAAACAGCGCCCTGCTGGGCACAATTGGCAAAATGAACGGGGTAGAACGTGTTTTTGGCCGCAGAAGCAGCTTTGGTGTTGCGGCAGAGCTGCAAAAAGAAACAACCGTTCCGGCTGCAATTGATATTATTTCTTACGAGGAATTTGATTTGGACAGCCTGAAAAAGGATACAATGCTTACAAGCGGCAGCGATAGTGCAAAGGTGTATGGAAACAGCCGTTACGTGCTTGCCACGTGGGGCCAAGACAGCCCTTTGGAA
>JBKEBR010000452.1:0-5041 GCA_047973285.1 Oscillospiraceae bacterium
CCACCACCTACCTTGATTTGGCCTATCAGCTGGAGGTGCTGGAACTTTTGTACCGGCTGAACCGGGAACAGAGCTGTACCATTGTGATGGTGCTGCACGATTTGAACCTGGCCGCCCGGTTTTCAGATTTTATGATTGCCATACGTTGCGGGGACTTTGTTTGCCATGGCACGCCGGAGGAAGTGATGCAGCCGCGGGTGCTGAAAGAGACCTTTCATATTGACGCTGAAATTGTAAAGGAGCCCCGCACCGGCCGCCCCACCTGCATTTCTTACGACCTGATTCGCCCGCCGCAGGGCTGCTGCGATGCGGCAGGGAAAGGGAAACTATGAAGAAAATAGCAATTTATGGCAAGGGCGGTATTGGCAAATCCACCACTGTGTCGAACATATCGGCCGCCATGGCGGGTATGGGCCTTACCGTGCTGCAAATTGGGTGCGACCCCAAGGCCGATTCTACCCGTAACCTTACCGGCGGCAAAAACATTCCCACCGTGCTGGACACCCTGCGGGAAAACGGAGATGCAGAACTGGCCGATTTGGTGGTAAAAAGCACCGCCGGCGTTTTGTGTGTGGAATCGGGCGGGCCGGTGCCCGGTGTGGGCTGCGCAGGGCGCGGTATTATTACCGCTTTTGAAAAGCTGGAAGAGCTGGAGGCCTATGAAATTTACCGGCCGGATGTGGTGCTGTACGACGTGCTGGGAGACGTTGTGTGCGGCGGCTTTGCCATGCCCATACGGGGCGGCTATGCAGATGAGGTATGCATAGTAACCTCGGGCGAGATGATGTCTTTGTATGCGGCGGCCAACATTTCCCACGCGGTAAAAAGCTTTGGCAAACGGGGGTATGCCTCCCTGCGGGGGCTGATTATGAACGCCAAAAATATTGAAGGGGAAAACGAGCTGGTAGACAAGGCGGCGCAGGAGATTGAAACCCGTGTGCTTTACCGCCTGCCCCGCCACCCCCTGGTACAGCAGGCCGAGGCCCAGGGCAAAACCGTGGTGGAGGCCTTTCCTGCTTCCGATATGGCAGCCCGCTACAAAGAGCTGGCCAAACTGCTGCTGGAAGGAGGGGAAGAAAATTGAAAGAGCTGCAACAGGTAAAGCGCCTATCTGCCGTAAAATCCGGCACCGGCATCAGGTTTTTGTCTCCCGCCGTATCTCCCGGGTGCCACTGCCCCATGCGTATGGCGGCCATTACGGCCCACAACATCAGGGGGCTTTCGTCCCTGCTGGTTGGAATGCCGGAGTGCACCACACATGTGCGGCTGTTTAACCCAAAACCAGAGGGAAAGCACGGCGAGCTGAACTGGCTGTATGTGCTGGATTCCCACGAGGTGGTGTTTGGCGCGCGAAACGGGTTGATAAACGCCCTGAAAAAGATGGACAAAGCCGGTGCAAAAGCAATTTTGCTGATTGTAACCTGTGTTCCAGAGCTGGTGGGCGAAGATTTTGAAGGAATAATACGCGAGATACAGCCCGAAATAGCGGCTTCGCTTGCCTGTGTAATGCTGGGGCAGTTTAAAAATTTCAGCTACCCGCCCGGCTACTGGAAAACCATGGAAGCCATGGGCGCCATGATGGGCAGCCAAAAAACAGACGCGCGCCGTATCAATGTTTTGGGGCGCTCTCCCAAAGAAGAGCACATTCCAATGCCGCCGCTTTTGCCCCAGCTTCAGCAAAGGGGGCTTGCCCTGCGCTGCCTTGCGCCGGGTGCTTCGCTGGAGGATTTTCGGCTTGCGCCGGATGCCGCGCTGAATTTGGTGGTGTCGCCCTATGTTCAGCCGCTGGCCGCCCGCATGGAAAGGGAGTTTGGCATACCCTATATTGCCCTGCACAGCCTGTACGCCGTAGAACAAATCGATGAAGCCTTTCAAGAAATATCCCAGCGTTTTGGCTTTGTGTGGAACGGCGAGTTCGACGGAGAACGCAGCCAGGCCCTTGCTTTGGAAGGAATGGCGGCAAAAAAGCTGAACGGGCTTAGCTATGTGTCTGCCACGGGAATTGATTTGCCCCTTGTGTTGGCCGGTTATCTGGCCGGCTTTGGCATGGAGCCGCTGCTGCTGCACATGGAAGAGTTTTATCCGGAAGATAAGCGGCACGCCGCCGCATTGCTGGCCTTGGGGCAAAACCCCCCTATTTGCCGAATGGTCAACCTTACGGCGGAGCTGCCGCTTTTGGAAGAGCTTTCCCCCGCTATGTGCATTGGCAACCTGGCCCGCGAAAACAAAAACATACCCTGTGCAGAGGATATGTACGACCTTTACGGCCAGGTGGGGTACAGCCGCACATCGGCTTTGCTGCAAAGAATTCTGAATGTAAAGCCATTGGCTGCCGCGGTAAAGAGAGGAGAGCCGGTTTATGGGACTTCATCGGTTTAAGCCGCTGCCTTCTGGCCGTATGGGTACTTTGTGGGCCCTTGCCACCATTCGCAATGCGGCGGTGGTGGAGTTTGGCTGTATGGGCCACATGCTTTACAGTGGCGTAACGCTGGAAAACAGCAGTGTGCGCAACGCCTGCAAGCGGTATTCCACCCATATTGATGAAACGGATATTGCATTGGGGGGCACCGGAAAGCTGGCCGCCACCATTGCCAATGTGGTTGAGAAAGACAACCCAAGGCTAATTTTTTTGCTTCCTTCTTCTATTCCCGAAGTAAATGGAACCGACCTTCCCGCGGAAGCGAAAACGCTGCAAAAACTATATTCCGAAACCCTGCTGCTTCCCTTTGGCCACGGAGGGTTTGAGGCTACCCAGCACCAGGGCATAAAAGGGGCGCTTTTGCTGCTTGCAAAAGCGCTGCCAAAAGAAACCGCCCGAACCCCGCGGCCCACCTTCAATATTATTGGCTCCTGTGCCGACCTGTTTCGCTTTCAGGCAGACGCAAACGAAATTCTTCGCATTATGGAGGGAGCCTTTGGCGCAAAGCCGGTGTGCGTTTTCACTTCAAACACATCGGTGCAGCAAATTGAAAACATGGCAAGCGCACACCTGAACCTTGTCATCCGGCGGGAAGGAGAGGCGGCGGCCGAGCACCTGCAAAAACGTTTTGGCACGCCGTATATTGTGGGCAGGCCATACGGGTTTGAAGCAACCATGCAGTGGCTACGGCAGGTTGAAGAAGTGCTGAAAACACCGCTGAACAGCGGTTTTGTGGTGCAGGAGCAAAATGAGTGGAAGGAACTGTTTTTCAGTGTTGGGCCCATGGTTCGGCATCTGGTGCAGGAGCATCCTGAAGAAGCGGCTCTTTCCGCCGGCGCACACGCAGACATTGTGCAGGGGCTGCTTCAGTTTGGCTGTGGAGAGCTGCACCTGCCCAGAGGAACCTTTTGGTGTGATGCCCCGGAGATGCACAGCGATGAAATACCATATTTTACCGAAGATAAATGGGCAGAGGCCGTTCAAAAACAAACCAAAGGCTTGTTGATGGCCAGCGGAGAAGCGCTGGAATGGGCAGGCAAAAACCGAACGCTGCAAATTTCCAACCCGGATACCAGGCGGCGCCTGAACCCCTATGTGCCGCCTTTTATGGGCTTTAGAGGCGCAATAAACCTGCTGGACCTTTGGGTTAATGCCGTTATGGAGCAGGAGAATGAAGAGTAAACCCTGTAAACACAGAATTTTTGGCAGGGGGAAGAAAGCGTGAATCTGACCAAATCGCAGGAGCAGTACATTGCGGCGGTATACCAGCTTGCGGAAGAGGAAAAAGGGGCCCGCATTTGCGATATTGCGCAAAAGCTGTCTATCACCAGTGCCAGTGCAAGCCTTTCCATGAAAAAACTGGGGCAAAAGGGGCTGGTTTGCAAAACGGTTGAACGCCATGTTTGTTTGACAAAAGAGGGCAACCGGCAGGCTGTGCAAATTTTAAATAGGTGCAAAATTATAAAAAAATTCCTGATAGAGGTGTTGGGGGTAGAACAGCAGGCCGCGCAGGCAGACGCCGGCACAATGGGGCATGCGATAAGCCCCGATACAATGCGTGCCATCCGCCGCTTTGTTGAAAAGACGGAACTGGAGGCCGGCCTTGCGGAAAACAGCCCCGTTTTATTTGGGGCGGGCGAAAGCAGCCGGACCCCCCCGCGGTAAAGCGGGTATATTCGCAGCGGCAACAGAAATGCGTTTGCGGCAATGGCCTAAAACCCCCGGGGCTGAAGGTGTTTGTGCCGAGCCTGCCGTGCCGGGCGAACGCCGGCCCCCGCAACATATTCGCCCCGGTGTGCTTTTGGCGCATAAAGCCGGCGCGCCTGTGCAAACCGGGGCCTTGGCAAAAAAAAGTGGTTGGGGGAAAGCTGCGTAAAATAAATTCAAATAAAAAGCGGCCTGCAATATTCGCGTTGCAAAACTGGCCCTTATTCCTGCTTTGAAAATACCGGCAGGCAAAGCGCTTTCAAAAAACACTGGTTGTATTTTCACCAAGGGGCCCATGCTGCAAAGGTTATTAACCTGCGCAAACAGGTAATTTGCCGCCTCAAGTGCAGCCATATAACGCTGAAACGGTAAAGCTGTTCCCCGGCGCGAACCCTTTTATCTTCTGTGGCGAAGGCCTGCTCGCCTCCCGCTTTTGCCGGCCGGCTTTTTCGGGGCTTACTGAGAACCCTGCTTAGACATTTTTTTTAAAAAGAACAGTTTTACCGTTTTGTAGCGGCTGCGGCTTATTGGAATTTGCCTTCCGCTGCGCAGCTCCAGGCTCAGGCCTTCCAGCACCATAACGTGGTGCAGGTTTACAACATAACCCTGGTGGCAGCGCACAAACTCGTCCTGCGGCAGGGTTTGGTACAGGTTGGAAAGGGTATCTGAATAAGAAATTTCTTCGTGGGGCGTGCAGATAACCGCTTTTCTTCCCACCTGCTCAATGTACTCTATTTCATGCAGGTATACCCGGCGGGCCTGCCGGCCCGAGCAAACCATCAAAACCTGTTTTTCTAAAGCCTTTTCTCCAATTTGCAGCAGCAGTTCTTCGAGTTCTTTTTCCTTTACGGGCTTCAAAAGGTACCGTGTGGCCTGCACACGGTATCCCTCCAAAGCAAAGTCTTTGCTTGAAGA
>JBKEBR010000453.1:0-2079 GCA_047973285.1 Oscillospiraceae bacterium
CCGCACCGCCCTTCTTACAAGCTGAATATTGTTTTTCTTTGCTCTTTTTCGAAGAGCATAAACTGGAACATTTGCGCCCGCTATTCCTTCAAGCCAATTACCCTTACTGGCTGAAAGAGAAAATGAAGCGCCGGTTTTCTCTGTATTTGTAGCTGGAATTGCTGGTTTCCCCACTCCACCCACTATTGGAGCTAATCAAAGCATGGCCACAACCGGGCCTGGTTTTGCTTGAAAGCACAGCGGCAAATTGCAGCGCATGGCCGCGCCAAAAAACGGTTTCAAACCAAATGGAAACGTTTGAACAAACCGTATTCTTTAAATTTTGTGCTAAAATGCAGGAAACCCCATTTTCCCCGGGGCAGCCCCCGCGCTGTGGCCTGCCAATTTGCTTTAGTATACCATACAAACGGCAGCCTGCCCCGCCTTTTTTACAAAGGAAAGCAAGCTGCCGTTTGTGGAGGATGAGTTACAGGTTTAAAAAGCTTTGCAGGGTGTCGGCGGTTTCGGCCGCCTCTTTTTCGGTTGGCATTTCGCAAAAAATGCGCAGCAGCGGCTCGGTGCCGGAAAACCGGGCAATTGCCCAGCCGCCGTTTTTAAAATATACCTTGCAGCCGTCGAGGTAGCTTACATGGTCTACCTCCAGCAAAAAGGCGGGCAGCAGCTTATCTTCCAGCAAGGTTTTAAAAATTTCTTCTCTTTTTTGCTGGCTGAAATGGTAGTCCCGCTCCACCATTTCGCAGTGGCCGTAGGTATTTTCGATCTCCTCCCACAGCTCGCTGAGCCTGCGGCCCGAAATGGCCAGCATTTCCACCAAAAGGGTGGCGGCATAAATGCCGTCTTTGCCCTGAATATGCCCGCGCACCGTAAGCCCGCCGCTGCTTTCGCCGCCTATAATGGCCCCTGTTTCCACCATTTTGGAGGAGATATGCTTGAACCCCACTGGCACCTCGTAACAGGTTTCGCCAAAGGAGGCGGCAATTTTGTCTAACAGGTGGGTGGTGGCAATGTTGCGCACCGCCGCACCGCGCCAGCCCTTGTATTGCAGCAGGTAATAATACAGCAGCACCAAAATTTTGTTGGGGTGCAAAAATTCCGCCTTGTCGTCTATTACGCCCAGGCGGTCGGCGTCGCCGTCGGTGGCAATGCCAATGTCGCAGTGGTTTTCCTCCACAAAGGTTAACAGGCTGGCCAGGGTATGTACGTTGGGGGCGGGCAGGCGGCCGCCAAACAGGGTGTCGCGCCGCTCGTGAATTACCTCCACGTCGCAGCGGGCGGTCAGCAAAATGGTTTGCAGCGCCGTTTTGGACACGCCGTACATGGGGTCCAGCACCACCTTGAGGCCCCGTTTGCGAATGGCCTCGGTATCCACCGCCGCCAGAATGCTGTCGATGTATTCGTTCATGGGGTCTACCAGCTCAATCATGCCGCGGGCAAGGCCCTCGTCATACTCCATGGGGTGAATATCGTCGGGGTTTTGGCGGCGGATATAGGTTTCAAACGCCTGGGTAAGGGTTTCGTCGGCGTCGCGCCCGCCCTCCATAAAAACCTTTACGCCGTTATAAATGGCCGGGTTATGGCTGGCGGTTACCGCCATGCCATAGGGCAGCCTGCTGCGGTTTACCGTAAACATAATAAGGGGGGTGGGGCTTTCGCGGTTGATAATTTGGCAGTGAATTCCCTCCCCCGCTATTACCTCGGCGGCCCAGCGGGCGGCCACTTCGCTTAAAAAGCGGCGGTCGTACCCTATTACAAAGCCTTTGCCCGCCAGGTTGTCGTCCTTCAATTTATGGGCAATGGCGGCGGTCAGCAACTGAATGTTCGCCTTGGTAAATTCATCGCCAATCATGGCACGCCAGCACCCGGTTCCACAGAGAATCATCTGTGCTGCCTCTCTTTTTTTAATATCTGCCGCGGCCTGGGCAAAGCTACCCCATTGTTACCTGCACCTCGCAGCTTTCGCCCTTTTGCAGCAGCGGACCTGCCGGCACAACGCCGCCGTTTCCCAGTATTTGCCGCACCCCGCGGCTTACGTGGGCGGGGGTTTGCCCCGTGAGGTTGTCCACCCCCCCGCGCAGGCGC
>JBKEBR010000454.1:0-6418 GCA_047973285.1 Oscillospiraceae bacterium
AAAAGCGGGAGCAGCCGCCCCGGCCAGCCGCCCAACCGCGTACGACGTACCGCGCGGCCCAAGGGCCCCGCAGGGTGGCTCTTTGCGGGGGGCAGGGGTACCGCCGTTAAACGCATTCGACGGCCTGTCGCGGCGCAAGGCGCCAAACCTGCCGGGAAAACCCGGCTATACCGAAACTGAGCAGGCCCCTGTAAATGCGGGTGAAAAAAAGGCGGCCCAGCCGCCTGCCGCACGGCATAAAAACACTGCCACAGCCCCCCAAAAGGCCAAAGCCACAGGGAATATTTCGCCCCAGCAGAAGCTCCAAAAGAGCAAAGCTGATTCGGTTGCCTTTTTTTTGGCGGCGGTGGTTGTGTGCGTGCTGTTTTTAGGGGCTATTATGCTGAAAATTGAAAAATTTGAGCTGAAAGGGGAAAGCCCCTACACCTTAGAGGAGGTTACCGCGGCTTTTGGGCACGAGGCGGGAGAAAACCTTCTGTTCTCGTTCAATGCAAAAGAAGAGGCGCAAAAAATAGAGCAGGCACTGCCGTATATAGAAGAAATACGCATTCGCCGCAGGCCGCTTAACACGGTTGTTTTTGAAGTAACGCAGGCACAAGAAGCGTATTATTTGCCATGGGAGAGTGGCTTTGCCGTTTTGAGCAAAACTCGCAAGGTGCTGCGCCTGGCCGACACCGAGCCCGATGGCCTTATACGCCTGGACGGCATAGTGGAGGCAACGGTAGAGGTGGGCAAGCCCCTTGTAATTGCCGACGCGGAAACAGAGCAGGCTTTGAATTTGCTGCTGGCCTCTTTAGAGCCATGGGGAATGGAAAACATCAACAAAATTAATGTGGAAAACCTTTTGCAAATTTATTTTGTGTGGCAAAACAGGTTCAAAGTGGTGGTGGGCAGCAAGGCAAGCCTGGATGCAAAGCTTGCCTATGTGTCCGTTTTGCTGACCGATACATCACAAACAAAGTTTACCGAGGCCGACAGGGGAACCCTGGATGTGAGCGGGTACCCCGGGGTGCCGAACGCCGTTTATTCCGCCGGTGAAATATAGAGAGGGGTTGCACCCGCCCGCACACTATATTGAGCAGTTTTTGGCGTTTTTTGGCAGTTTTTGTGCAAAAACCTTGAATTTAAGTTGTTATTCTGATATTGTATATGATAGTATTATCAAGCGTAACATTTGTACTTTTTTGCTTTACACCCGTTTTACAGTGGCAGCAAACGCCTGCCCTGCGGGAGGCGCCGCGGCTGGTTTGGCAAAGTGGCGCAGGGCAGCCCATACGGCCGCCCAAGGTTTGGTTTTTAGATGATACTTATTTTTTGCTGATAATGAATATTGAAAAGCATCTTTGTGTGGAGGGAACCTACAGTATGGCATTTGTATTGGATGAAGAGATGCAAAATGTTACCAACATTAAGGTGGTTGGTGTTGGCGGCGGCGGCGGAAACGCCGTAAACCGAATGATTGAATATGGCCTGCGCGGAGTGGAGTTTATTTCTATGAATACCGACCAGCAGGTGTTGTTTACATCCAAGGCAACGCAGAAGGTTCAGTTGGGTGCAAAACTTACCCGCGGCCGCGGCGCAGGCGGAGACCCGGAAATGGGCCAGCGCAGCGCCGAAGAAAGCCGCGATGAAATTGCCTCGGCCCTGCGTGGCGCGCAAATGGTGTTTATTACCGCCGGTATGGGCGGTGGCACCGGCACCGGCGCGGCCCCCATTGTGGCCGATATTGCCAAAGAGCTTGGCATTTTAACGGTAGGCATTGTTACCAAGCCCTTTGCCTTTGAAGGCCGTATGAAGATGAGCAAGGCGGAAGAGGGCATTCGGCATTTGCTGGAAAGGGTAGACAGCCTGATTGTAATACCCAACGAGCGCCTGAAGCTGATTAGCCAGGAAAAAATTACCATGGTAAATGCCTTTGCCGCGGCCGACAATGTGCTGCGCCAGGGTGTTGAAAGTATTTCTTCGCTGGTGAATATTCCCAGCTTTATCAACCTTGATTTTGCCGATGTGCGCAATGTTATGCGCGATGCGGGCTATGCCCACATGGGCGTTGGCGAGGCAAAGGGCGGCAATATGGCTATGGATGCCGCCGAGGCAGCCATTACAAGCCCGCTTTTGGAAACCAGCATTATGGGGGCGCGCGGCGTTATTATCAACGTTACCGCTTCGCCGGATGTTTCGCTGGAGGATGTTGAAATGGCCGCCAACAAAATTACCTCGGCGGCCCACCCCGATGCCAACATTATTTGGGGAGCGGCGTTTGACGAAACCATGGCCGATTCTATGAGCATTACGGTAATTGCAACCGGCTTTGAAACCATAGGCGAGCATGCTACCCCGGCAAGCCAGCCCGCAACGCCCACCGTAACCGGCAAGGTGCAGGTTGCTTTTGCGGCCGACGGTTCCAACGAGGGGCCGGGGGCAGAGCCCCTGGCGCGCACCGATGAGGAATATTTTGACGATATTCTGGATTTGCTGAACAACCGCGGCAACTGACCCCAAAAATTGAACCAATGAAAAATACCCCGGCTATGCCGGGGTATTTTTGCGTAACGGGGTTTGGAATTATAAAACCGGCTTAATTTTGCCGCCTATGGGGTGGAAAAAGGGATAGGGCTAAAGCGGGCAAAAAGCACCGCCGCTGGGGCTTGGGTAAAAGATTGGGTAAAAGAGCTGGAAGGGCAAGGGCCTAAAAGGCAAGGGCCCAAAGGGCAAGGGCCCAAAGGGCAAGGGCCCAAAGGGCAAGGGCCCAAAGGGCAAGGGCTTGTATATAGCGTATGCCAAGGTATGAAAGAGTAAAGGCTGAAAAGATTTTGTGGGGCAAAGCTGGGAATGCCATTTTTCTATTTCAGGGTTATCCCCAACAAAGCGGCAAGCTCTGTTAGCTGTAAAATGTCCATGGTGGTGCCTTCCAGCTCTTTGCACTGGGCGGCAACGCCAATGCCCTCCAAATTGCAGCGGGAAAGGTCGGTGCCTTTGAGGGGGGTATTGTAAAAAGAGGTTCCCGCAAGCTTCACATTGGTTAAAGCAAGGTTTTTTATGCTGGCTTCGGCAAAGCTGGCATTGCTTAAATCGCATTCCTCCAGCTCTGCCTGCTGCAAACGGCAGCCGCCAAACCCGGCGTACTGAAAATTACAGCCAAAAACAGAAAAATTTCGCAGCAGGTTGTCTGCAAAAACCGTACCCATGGCTTTGCTGTTTACAAACCGGCAGCGGGTGAAGGTGCTGTCGGCAAAGGAACAGTTGGAAATATCGCAATTGGCAAACAGAACGTCGGTAAAGCTGCAACGGGGCATTTGGCAGCCAATAAGGCGGCAATGGTCGAACACCATGTTGGTAAATTGCAGCTTTGCGAAGCTGCCTTTGTCAATCTCGGCATTCTTTATATGCAAATTGGCAATTTTTTCCTCGCCGTTTTCAGCGGCGGCGGCAAGGGCGGAAAAGCTTTCTGTAACGGTAAGCCGGCTTAGGTTTATTTTGGGGCGGCCTGTTTCCATAAAGGCTCCTTGTGTAGTTTATAGTGGGTGTTTTGAAAGGGCCGCAGCGAAAGCGGCAATACCATTGCCGAAAATAAGCTGTGCCGGCAACGGGTATAAAATGGCCAAAGCAAACACACCGGTAAATTTTACTGCGGCGCCGGGGTTTATTCGCAATTCCGCACAAACAATGGCCACAGCACTTTTGCCGCTTATTGTGGGAAGCGGGCCTTTCCGCCGGGCCCTGCCGCAAAGGCGAAATGTATAGAAGAAAAGGGGTTGCAGGCCTCTTTTCAAAAAAGGCCCCCGCCAAAAAGGTGGCGGGGGAGGTGGTTCTATTTTTTGGCGTTTACGGCGCTGGTGCCCTTTTCCAGCAGGTAGGTGGCTTCAAGGTCTGCAATGTGCAGCATAGCCCCCAGGGGGTAATTGCGCCAGGCCTCGCTAATGGCAAAGCTGCCGCCCCGCACCGCGTCGTCAAAGCCGCCCATGTGCCAGCGTATGGCAATGGCTTCGGCGGGCTTTAAGCGCACAAACCGCTCAATCAGGTATACGCTTTTTTCGCCGTGCCCAAAGGGGAAGGCGTCTTGAATGCTGTAGCTTGGCACCTTGTTCCAAACGCCGGTCTCATCGTCTTTAACATTGCGAAAGCCCGCCTTGTAAAAATTGGCCTTGCACAAATCGTGCAAAAGGCCGCAAATGGCAAGGCTCTCGGGGTTTTCGCCCTCGTTGCCAAAGCGCGCCGCCAAAACCTTATATACATTAAGGCTGTGCATAACAAGGCCGCTTTCGCAGGCGCCATGAAAGCGGGTAGAGGCGGGGGCCGTAAAGAAATCGGTGGTTTGCATCCGGCTAAGCAGCTCGGGCGCGCCGCTGCGGGTTATGTTGGAAGAAAAAATTTCTATAAATTCTTCTTTGTACCCCATTTACAGCTCCATTTCGTCTAAAATTCCCTTTAAAATAGCAATTTCGTCGTGGGTAAGGCTAATACCCTTGCCCATTTTGGTGTTGTCGGGCGACCAGTCGCGAATGTCGTACTTGGGTTCGCGGTCATTCCAGCTTACCATGTTCAGCTGGCGTTCCCAGCCATTTGCATTTTGCGACAGAACAGCAACGCGCTCGGTAATTTCATATTTAAATTCAGCCATGTGTGTGTCCTTTCTTTGTGCCGGGTGCATTTTTAGTTTGCATTGCGTATTTGGAAGCCAAGGCTGGTAAGGCTGTCGCCAAGGTGAACATTTTCCACCACAACATTTTGCTGGGAGGTGGAAAGGTCGTAATGGCTGAAATTCCAAAAGCCTTTTACGCCAAGGTTTAAAAGGGTGGGGGCAAGCTGCCGGGCCCCTTCGGTGGGAATACAAAGCACCGCTACCTGCGGGCGGTTTTTTTGGCAGTATTCCGCAAGGGTGCTTACATCCTGCACGGTAAGCCCGCCAAGGTCGCTGCCAATTTCGGCGGGGGAGGCGTCGAAGGCGGCCATCAGCCGGTAGCCCTGGGCATCTGCCGCCAAAAAATGAGAGATGGCCCTGCCAAGCTTGCCGGTGCCAATTAAAATTGTGGTCAGTTCTTTTCCGCTGAACAAAAGGCTTTCCAATTCATGGCAAAGGCTTTCCACATTGTAGCCGATACCCTGCTGCCCAAAGCCGCCAAAGCAGTTGAAATCCTGCCGCACCTGGCTTGCGGTGGTGCCCATCATGGAAGCCAGTTCGCTGGAGGAAACCGTAACAATATTGTTTCTTTTCATGTTGCTTACATAGCGGTAATACTTAGGAAGCCGCTTGATAACAGGCAGGGAAATTTTGTTGTTCATCATGCGCGCGCACTCCTTTTTTTCTTAAACTGTGTATTGCCTTTAAAAGGTGGCAACCGCCTTACAGCGCTGAAATGGTTTGCATTACATAGCTGCCGAATTCCCGGCAGCTGGCCCCGGTATCGCGGCCGGTAATGGTTAGCTTTTTTTCTTCAAACATGCAAATGTCCAGGGCGCGCTCCAATTTGCCGGCCTTTGCTGCCTTGCCAATGTGGCGCAGCAGCAAAATGCTGGCCCGCAGCATGCTGCAGGGGTCGGCGTAGGCGCCGCGCCCTTCCGCCATCATGCGGGGGGCAGAGCCGTGAATGGCTTCAAACATGGCATAGCGCTTGCCAAGGTTGGCGCTGCCCGCGGTGCCAACGCCGCCCTGGAATTCGGCGGCCTCATCGGTAATAATGTCGCCGTACAGGTTGGGCAAAACCATCACCTGAAATTCGCGGCGGCGTTTTTCATCCACCAGCTTGGCGGTCATAATGTCGGCGTACCAGCTTTCGGTAACAATGCCGGGGTAGTTTTGGCCAACCTCGGTGCAAAGCTTTAAAAACTTTCCGTCGGTGGCCTTTACCACATTGGCCTTGGTAACCACGGCCACCTTGTTTTTGCCGTTTTTCTTTGCAAATTCGTAGGCAAGCTGGGCAATGCGCAGGGTGCCTTCGGTGGTGGTAATGGTGAAGTCTACCGAAATGCCGTCCTCGGCCTCAAATCCCAAAGAGCCAACGGCGTAGGCCCCTTCGGTGTTCTCACGGAAAAAGGTCCAGTCAATGCCCTGCTCAGGCACCTTTACCGGCCGCACGTTGGCAAACAAATCCAGCTCGCGGCGCATGGCCACGTTGGCGCTTTCAATGTTGGGGCCTTTATAGGAGGAATCGGGGGTGGTGGTGGGCCCCTTCAAAATAACGTGGCACTCCTTCAGCTCGTCCAGCACATCCTGCGGAATGGCCTGCCCTGTGGCAATGCGGTTTTCAATGGTAAGGCCGTCGATGTTGCGGAATTCCACCGTTCCGGCGGCCTACTCTTCCTTCATCAAAAAGCGCAGCACCTCTTCCGAAACACCGGTAATAACGGTGCCTATGCCGTCGCCGCCGCAAAACCCAATTACAAGCTTGCTCAGAGCTTCATAGTACACAAAATATTT
>JBKEBR010000455.1:0-4212 GCA_047973285.1 Oscillospiraceae bacterium
CTGCTGGAAATGGGCTATGCCGAATTTTCGGTGGCGCCGGGCAATTTGCTGGCCCTGCGCAAGCGGGTGCGGGAGAGCAAAACCTGCTGAGGTTTGATGCAGGAGTTTGCCGGGGTTTTTGCTTGCAGGGAGCATCATGCAGATGCCCACAACAACACTGAAAATGTTGTAGATAATTTGTAGTGAGGGATGAACAATGCCGCTGAATTGCTCTGTTACAAAATAGTGGCCACAATAACAATGACAGCGCGCATTGTAGTCCCTTTCGTGAGTTTAATCTCGCTGCTAATTTCCTGGGGAGTTATTTTGTTGAAATCTCTTGTTATTTTTGAGTTTGCCAAGAATATTACCTCCTGAATTTTAGTTGAAATAGAAAGAGCCCTTGCATACTTTATGCAAGGGCTCCAATAAAAATATTTAATTGGTATAGTTTGGTTTTTCTTCAATCAGTTTATTAATACGCCAGGTTTTATCTTGAACCAATTCCAGCTTCCCAGAATAGGTTACAGCTGTATTTTCTTCGCCGTTACTATAAGATACAGTAACTTGGTAGCTATACCATGTTCCGCCTTCACCGGTGTTGTATTTTTTCAAAGAAACATTGGTGATACTTGATGTTCCGTTTTGGAGGCTGTACATTACGCTTCGAAAAATAGTACGGTTTGCAATCATCATTTTTCTGGCATTTTCAGTTGTGATATTGGCGTATTCTTCCTCAATATAATTGGCTACGTCTTCCTCACTTATGGTATTTACCACAGCCGAAGGTTTTTCTGAGTAAAGTGTTGTTAAAAAAGTATTTGCCGTATATTCCGGTGAATTCTTTCTTCCAATAAGGAAAATAACTAAAAATACGGAAAGAAGGATAATGAGGCAACCAATACATATTGCAATTATTTTTTTCATGTTTTCATAATACCTATCCTTTCATTTCTACAAAATTTCCGTATTGAAAAACATAATAGTTCCAAAGTATAAAAGCTGCTGCGGTTGCCGCCACGAGTATTCTTGCATCAATAAACAGATAGATGAAATCATTAGACCTGGTATTTATAAAATATATAATTAAATATGGTAATTTTGATATTCCGACAAGGCAACACAAAATAATAGACACTATTGTTATATTCCCTGTATCCCCAAAAATGGTTTTTGAAAAAAACAACCGCATAAAAAAAGAAGAATAAAGCAAAAATACAACAGCCAAACAAAAAACTGCACAACAGAGCAAATGTTTTCCGCCATATTGTAAGGTTGGTAGAATAATGGAGTTTGCATGTTGCCGTTTTTAATATCGAAAACAAATACAATTTCAAGATAACTCTTGTAAAAGAAATAAAGCGAGGTGAAAATACTTATTATTCCGGCAATGATGGCCATGACTTTGATCTTTTTGATGTTACCCATAAGCAACTAACTCCCAGGTAAAAGGTATCATTCAAATAGGATATTGTCCATTTGCAAATCTAACAAATAAAATATTATTAGTGTAGCGCATTGACGATATATTAAATTTAGTTTGAGTAACGAAAAACTTGGAGAACACATCACCGCACCGGCGGTTTTAAGCCGCTAAAACAAAAAAAGAAAAAGGGCGCGGGGAAAACCCCGCGCCCTTTTGGCTGGTTTAAAAACAGGTGCTTATGGCTGGGCCTGCTTTTGGGGTGCGAATAAAAACAGGCAATAACGCACCAAAACATACAAAACCGCCGCCACGGCCACAAGGGTGGAAACAAAGGCCAGCGCGGTGAACAGCGGCCCGCCGGCCAGCAGGGCGCCCGCGCGGTTAAAGCCGATGGCGCAGATAACCAGCGGAAAGGTGAAGGAGGAATAGCTTGGAAAAAAGGGCAGCCGCAGCAGGGCGGGCAGCTGGGTAAGCACAAAAAGGTAGCTTGCCGCCGCCATTACCAGCAGCACGTACAGCAGCACGGTGTTTTTTTGCTCGAAGGCCGCAAGGTACCCTGCCAGGCACAGGCCAATGGGGGCGCAAAAAATGGCGAGGGTGGGCAGGGCGGGCTTTGGGTACTGGGCCACCATGGTAAGCCGGTACACCACAAGGGGCAGCAAAACAAGGTACAGCACAAACCCAATGTAAAATAAAACCTGCCCCAGCGCCGTGGTACCCATGGCGGGGGCGGTTACGCTTGCCACCACAAAGCCCACAAAGGTTATAAACCAGCTGGGAAAAACCTTGTTAAGGTTAAAATGCAGCACAAACCGGGCGCAGAACAAAGCAATTATAACAAATTGCAAAACCAGGGCCGCGTACCACAGCACCAGGGCGGGCAGCGGGGCAAAGGGTTTCAGGTAGGCGGCCAGCAGCATCCAGGCCATGGTGTAGGTGGGCAGCACGCTGAAGACAACCGGGTTTTCCAGTTCTTTTTTAACGCCGCCAAAATTTAAAATGGCCTTTAGGGTAAGGGCCAGCAAAACCAGCAGCGAAAGGGCGCCGCAAATGTACCGCAAAGCGGCCCCGTAGGGCAAAAGCAGGTTGCCAAGGGCGGCAAGGCCAAGGGCCAGGCCGCAAATGGGAACCGGTATTTTTTGAAGCAGTTTCATATATTCCTCCGCAGTTGTTGTTATTTTAAAAATAGGGAGGCGCCAAAGCCGGCCTGCCGGCTGTAAAGCAGGCCGGCTTTGGCAGCCCCACCTGCCAAAAAGGAAAAGGGCTTTTTTGGGTGCGGCAGGGTGTTTGGCCCGCCGCAAGGTGTAAAACCGGCCGGCCCGGCAAACGGCCTTTTTTGCCGCAGCAGGCTGTGCCGGGCGCCGCCGGGGCCTGCCGCCCAGCCAAAGGGCGGCCCTGCGCGCGGGGCGCGAGGCAAAGGCAGGGTTTTGAAGCACATGTATTCTGTACCATTCAGAAAGTGGCCCTGTGCGCAAGGGCTGGGGCAAAGGCAACACAGGCTGCTTGCCCGGCAGGATGCCGCCCGGGTTAGCCCACCACCGCAATGCCCAGCTCGCGGGCCACAATTTCAGCGGTTTTGGCGGCCATTTCGCCGGTAAAGGCAACGCACTGGGCCTTGTGCTCGCCCGAGGCCATGTCCATGCCTTTGGTGTGCACGCTGCAGCACAGCACGCCCTTGTGGTTGTTGCGAAAGCTCTCTTGCAATTCGTTGGTAAGCTTTAAGGTGTTCTGGCTTTTTTCATCCTGCGGGGAAGAGGGCCGGGTGCGGCCAAAAAAGTACCCCATGCAGACAACCCCGCCCGAAACGGCGCCGCACATGCACTTGGAGCGCCCAACCCCAATGGGAAAGCCGGAGGCCGCCGAAATAAAGGCCTCGGGCATTTCGGGGGCAAGGTTTTTGCGCACCGAGGCCACCAAAGCCTCGGAGCAATAAAAGCCCCCGGTGCGGAACATCTGCTCCGCGTCTTCTCTCACCTGCGCCAAACTAACTTGCTGTGTCATACAAATACCTCCCATTTTTTTGTAGAACGGTTTGCCTGTATGTTTTCCGGTAAACGGGTTGCGGTGCAAAAAGCATCTATCAAAAAAGGCGGCGCCGGGGCAGGGAGGGCGCGGGGCCGCCGTGCAGCAGCAAGAAGTAGGTTCATGCAACTGTAGTATACCAAAACCGTTGTAACAATGCAACAATAACGGAAAAATTTTTGGTATACTTTTGGGCAAATAGTATAGTGAAAAAATAGGCGGATGCAAACGGCGAAAAATAAAAGCAAGGCCGGGGAAGGCCGCCGCCAAACAAAAGCAGAAAGTTACAAAGCTTCGTGCTATAATCAAACCAAAACAGAAAAGGAGAAAGCCGAATGAAAAAGCTGTCGTCTCTGTTTGGCCGCCTGCCGGCCATTTTGTCCAGCAGGGTTTCCATTTTTATTTACCTGTTTCTTTTCTTTTACCTTGTTGTGTACGCGCTGGTGTGCACCCTTGTGCCCGCGCTGAACGGGTATGCCCCGCCCGATTCTACCCAACTGATTATGGGCAACTACACCAATGTGCTCAGCGCGCTGGGGGCCTCTATTGCCGCGGGGGCGGGCAGCGCGGTGCATGCCAGCGTAAAAAAGCTGCACGAAAAGCACGACCATTTGCAGAAAACCCTGGACGCCTTGCATGAAAAAATTGACCGGCTGGAAAACGGCGGCAAAGGGCAGGCGTAACAATGCGGCGCCGCTTGCAAAGGGGCCGCCGCAAAAGCGGGCGCGCTTGCAGGCGATTTTAAAAAGGAAATGAAGGGTTTACATTGCCTGAAAATGCAAAAA
>JBKEBR010000456.1:0-1983 GCA_047973285.1 Oscillospiraceae bacterium
ATGCGCAGCTTTACAACAGCCAGTTTGAAGGCGGCGAAAGCGGCTCGGTAAAGGCGTCGTAACAGAAAAAGGGCGGGCGTTTCGCAAAAAAATGCGGGGCAATGCTTCAGCGGCGGGGCATTCGTATATTTTGCTGCAAAAATTCAGTTTGTACTGCCCGGCAAGAAAGGCCGCCCTCTCTTTTTTATACCGCCAGGTGTGCCAGGTTGCGGAGAAGGTTGGCTTTTGCCCCTTTATAAAATTTGCCGCATTGCTTGCATTTGGCCCCTTGGCCGGAGGTGAAAAAGGCGCCCTGCCTAAAGCAGGGCGCCTTTTTGTATAGGGGGTTTTCCGTTCACTGAAAAATACCGCTGTAAAAAAAGCGGATGGCCAAAGGGCTACATGCTTAGCTGGAAGGAGTTTTTGCCCAAGGCTTTCGCTTTGTAAAGTGCTTCATCGGCTTTCTCAATCAGCATTGTTTCATTCATTGCCGTTTCAGGGAAAGAAGAAATGCCGATGGAAACGGTAATGGTGTGTTCCAGCCCTGCTTCGGTTGTGTAAATATACTGTTCAATATTTTTAAGAATTCGGGCGGCAACCTTTTTGGTATTCTCCATATTGCAGTCAACCAGCAAAACAGTGAATTCATCGCCGCCCCTGCGGGACACAATATCGGTATTTTTACAGGCGCTAAGCAAAGTATGGGCTACATTTTTCAGCACCTTGTCCCCCTCAAGGTGGCCGTAAGTATCGTTTATTTTTTTGAAATTATCAACGTCAACATACATCACAGACAACGATTCGTTTTTTTCTTTTGCGCGTTTGAACAAGCTGTGCAGCGATTTCTGCATGTCGCGCAAATTCGAAATTCCGGTTAAAAAATCTGTTTTCGCTTCTTCCTGTATCTTTTCGTAAGAGATATTGGCGGCCAATAAAATGTTCAAAAGATGGTAAAGCCCAAAGCCAATGCCGGCAACCCCTATAAAATAGGTGGTAATGACAACCCCGAACACGGCAAGATCCAACGTTAAAATGGTTACAACCGTAGCGGAAATAACCAGCAGCAAAATAGAAAAAAACCATTTATAATTCATTTTAATATGCAGCCGGGAAATTAAGATACACCCCACGCCAACCACAATGGCAAGCGCAACCGCCGAAACAGAAAAAATGTTCAGCCCAAAGTAGGCCACGCGAAAAATGATGATAATGGATACCGCCGTTATGGAAGACAGGGGAGAGGAATACAGCGCCATCATAATAACCGGCAGCATGCGAAAGTCAATAATTTGCGTTGGTGTAATGCTGACACTGAATATCATTAAGATACACCCAAGCCCGCCCGAGAATAAGCCGTTTATAAAGGAGTCTTTTGTTTTTGGGGCAGGGCAAAGAAACTTTTTTGAAAACGTATTTGCCAAAGATACCGCCGCAATTAAAATGCATGCATTTATAAATAAATCGCGAAGAATCTGAGCCAAATGCCATCACCACACTGTTCGATTATTTTTCCGTTTTAAAATGCCACCCTAAATATAGCATAATTACCGCCCGGCGGGCAATTTGTGTGGCTGTGCCCCGCCTGTTGGGCGGGTTTACCCGGCTTTGCGTGAAGTTGGCCGTAAAAGGAAACGCCGATGGCCTGAAAATATAGCAGCGCAATGTTTTGCGGGCAAAAAGGGCGGGCTTTTGTGCAGCGCCAGTGCCGGGCATGGGCCAAGCAAGGCGGGCGGCGCCCTCGAAGCATTTATCAACCATTCCCCGCCAGGCCGGGCCGCTGCCCAAATAGCCCCCCCTGTTGGCAAATAATTGGCTGCATAAAGTTGAATAATATAGCTTGGGTCCGTTTTCCGTTTTCAGGCATAGGGGCAATTTGTGCAATACAATTTGCTGGTACCAATGGGGTAAGCAGTTAGGGCCTCTGTTTTGGCCCGGCTATTTGTGGTATGCTAAAAAATATGTTCAAGCTTTTGAGTATTTGTATACAGGCAGGGAGAAACAAAC
>JBKEBR010000457.1:0-1935 GCA_047973285.1 Oscillospiraceae bacterium
CGGGCGGCGGGCGCACACGGGCGGTGTGCGGTTTTGCCCCGCGTATTTTAGGCGGCCGCGTGGCAAACGGCGGGCTTTGGCTTTTTAGCCCATAGGCGCAGGCTTTGGGACCTGCCCTTGGCAAATGCGGCAAGGGCGCTGCAAAGCGCCCGGCCGGCTTGGCGGCCTTAAAAGCGGCCCGGCCGGTGCGTTAAAAAGAGGGTTTTGCGGTATGGTGCCGGCGGGCTTGGGGCAAAGCCTGCCGGTATACGCAGCCAATGGGCAAAGGGCCTTTTTTTAAAGCGACGGGCGCCTTGGCTGGCCGGTAAAAACAATGGCAATGGCGTTTGGCCCGGTGTTTGCGGCCACGGCGCTGCCCAAAAAGAAGGTGCAGGCCGGTGCGCGGCCCCACCTTTTTTTGCAAAGCTGCGCCAAAAGGGCTATGTCGCCGGCGTTGGTGCCGCCAACCATGTAAAGCCCGCCGCTGCGGCGGGCTTCCACCTGTTCCACCAACGCGGGGTGTATGCCGGGGTTGCCCCGCACCTTTTGGTAAACGGTGCTTTCGCCGCCGTTTAAGCCAATGATTGGCCGAATGTCAAGCAGCTCGCCGGTAATGGCGGCCGCGGCGGATATTCTGCCGCTTTTTTTCATGTGTGCAAGGCTGTAGGCCGCAAGTACAATTTCCACTTTGTTGAATTCCTCTTTCAGCCAGCTTACCACGCCTGCCATTTCCACCCCGTTTTTTAATTTGCGCGCGGCGGCGGCCACATACCAGCCATACCCCATGGAATAGGTGTGGGAATCGATGATGTCAATTTTCATTTGGCTATGGGGCCTTTCCTCAAAAAATAAGGTTTTGGCCATGGCGGCGTTGCCGCAGGTGGCAGAGCCTGTTCCGTTGATGGAAACATATAAAACATGGCGGCACCCAGCGGCATCGTAGGTTTTAAACCGCTCTAAAAAGCGCAGTGTGGTAATTTGCGAGGTTTTTGGTATGCCGTTGGCGGTGCGAAGAATTTCGTAAAAATCTTCGGGGGTAAAATCTTGCCGCTCAAAGCAGGCTTTGCCGTTTATTTCAATGCCAAAATTCAGAATATCAATTCCGTGTTGTTTTTCAAGCTCTAAGGGCAGGTCGCAGGCAGAGTCTGTAAGAAGCGCGTATTTGTATATTCCAGCCACAATTCAAATTCCTTTGGGTTTATTTTCGGAAAGGGAGCTTCTGAAATTTTCTCAGAAGCTCCCGGCCCATTAAAAAGCCATAACCACGCCGCCATTGTCTGTATACAAAGAGCTTAGCCCGCCCGTTGGCACAATGTGAATGTGCGCAAAGCAAAATTGCTGCGTAACGGCGGCGGCAAGCCGCTGTGCAAGGCCGGGGTTGTTGCAGTGGGAAATAACCATCTCTTCCCCTTTCGTATTCTTTCCGCTTTTTTCTACCAGGGCAACCATTTTCTCCAGCATGGAGCTTTCGCCGCGGGCCTTTTGGTAAAGCGCAATATGGCCCTCCTGGTCGGCCCCCATTATTAGCCGCATGCCCAGAATGCTGATAATTTTGCCGTTAATTTTATTCAGCCGGACATTTTTTTGCTGGTTGTCGTACCGTTCCAGAACAAAGTAGGTTTTCATACCGTCAATTAAGTGGTTTATGCTTTCAACAATGGCCTGCCTTGACAGCTTTTGCTTAATTAACCGGGAAATTTTTATTGCCAGCAGCAGCTCCCCGGCACAGGCGCTTTTAGAGTCGAAGATGTGCACGTCGGCGCTGCCGTTTTCTTCGGCAAACTGCTTGCCCATAACCGCGCTGTTGTACGAGCCCGACAGCTTGCTTGACAGGGTAACAACAAATGCCGGGCCCGCCTTTGCAAAGGCGGCCGGGTATGCCGCGGGGGGGGGGGAGGAGGAGCCCCCCTTGGCCGTGCAGCTTCGCATTTCTTCCAAAAACGCAGGCAGGTTCAG
>JBKEBR010000458.1:0-2416 GCA_047973285.1 Oscillospiraceae bacterium
CAGCAGCACGGTAACCAGGGTAGACACCAGCAGCAAGGCCGTGTTGGTAACGCCAAAAATTAACATTACGCGGCTAATGGCAACAAACGCCACCCCAATGTGCAGCACCGCCACCCCAAGCGGCAAAAAGAAAATGGTTCTTATTTGCGCGCCTATGGTTTTTTTCACCTCTTCATCGCTCATGCCCACTTTTTGTAAAATATCGAAACGGGCGCTGTCGTCGTACCCTTCGGAAATTTGCTTATAGTAAATAATCATGGCGGCGGCCAGCAAAAATAAAACGCCAAAATAAATTCCCAAAAACAAAAAGCCGCCGTGCATAGCATACCACTCCTGCCGCGCCTCCTGCTGCCATTGAAAAAGCAGGTAGCCCGCCGTTGGGGTTTCTTTGGCAAAGGCGCGGTACTGCTCGTAAAAGGCCTGCTTTGCCTCGGCGCTGCCCTGCGCCTCAAACTGAAAGGTTGCGCTCAGGGCCGCGGTGTTTCCATCGCCCTGGCCTTTGGCCGCCGCGGCAAATTCCTCTACCGCCGCCGTGCTTGGCAGCACCAACAGCATGTTTGCCAGCATGCCGCCCTGCCCCGCCCCGGCGCCATTGTATTCATTGATAAGGCGAACCTTGTAGAAAGCCCGTTTATTTGCAGCAAAACATCGGGGTTGTAGCCCTTGTTTGAAAACAGCAACGCCTCGCCGGGCTGCAGCGTTTCATTCTTTCGCTCGGCGGCGTTGTAATCCTCCAGCGGAATGGCCTCAAAATACACCATGTCATTAAAATTCGCATTGTCGTTTGTCAGGGTTCCATACTGCCCCTCCGCCTTTCGCCGCGCCGTAAGGGTATAGCTGCGCACACTGCGCATATTTTGAATTTCAATGCCATTTTCTTCGGCCACAGCCTGTATGCCCCGCAGGGCAATTTCGCCATCCTGGGCGTTGGTGGCTTCTGCCTCAAACTCGTGGGGGTACTGGCTGGTTAAAGCGTCCTCGGCGCCCACATACAAAGAAACCGTAGAGGAAACCGTTACCAGCACCATGCAGGACAAAATGCAGATGCTGGCAAGCCCCGCGGCATTTTGCTTCATGCGGTAAATCATGCCGGAAACCGAAATAAAGTGCCGGGGCGTATAATAATAGCCCTTGTTGCGGCGCAATATTTTAAGCAGGGCAATGCTGCCCGAGGTAAACAGGCAAAAGGTACCCACAATTACCAGAAAAACCGCCACCAAAAACAGCATCAGCGCTTCCAGCGGAGACTGCACGTAAAGGGCAATGCCGTAACCGGCCAGCAGCGTTATAAGGCCAAACAGGGTAAGCAGCCAGGAGGCCTTGGGCTCTTTTTCGCCCTCCTTTGCCCCTGCCAGCAATTGCAGCGGGCTTGCAATGCGCACCTGCCGCAGGTTAAACAGCAGGGTAAGCAAAAATATACAGCCAAAATACAGCGCCGTGTAAAAGGCCCCCTGCCAGGAAATGCCAATGGCAAACGAAACCGGAAAGCGCACCAGCGCCATAAGGGCCAGGTACATAAAATGCGAAAGCACCGCGCCCAGCACCAGCCCCGCCACAAGGGCAAGCAGCGCAATGAACACCGTTTCGTAAAACATAAGGGCGGCTATGTTGCTTTTTTGCATGCCCAGCACCGAATACAGCCCAATTTCTTTTTTGCGGCGCTTAATTAAAAAGCTGTTGGTGTAAAAAATAAGCACCGCGCAAAAAATGGCCATAATAACGGTGCCCACGGCGGTAAAGGCAACCACAATTTCCCCGCCCCGCAGCTGCGCCAGCTGCGGGTTAAAGTTGATGGCCATAAGGGTGTAAAAGGTGATAATAGAAACCACACAGGCCAGCAAATAGGGCAGGTAGGTGCTTTTGTTGCGCCACAGGTTGGAAAACGCCAGCTTTGGGTAAAACGAAACCTTACGCATACATGCTTCCCCCCGCGGCAGAAACGGCAAGCACCTCGGAAATTTGGCCGTAAAATTCACTGTCGGCGGCGCTGCCCCGGTGAAGCTGGTGGAACAATTCCCCGTCGCGGATGAACATAACCCGGCCCGCCTGGCTGGCCGCCCGGGCCGAATGGGTTACCATTACAATGGTTTGCCCCTCCCCGTTCACCTCTTCAAACAGCTGCAGCAGCGCGCCGGTGGGCTCGTCTGCCAGCACAATATCGGGGGCGGTAATCAGCGCGCGCGCCACCGCCACCCGCTGCTTTTGCCCCCCCGAAAGCTCGTAGGGGAATTTTTTCAGCAAGCCCTGTATGCCCAGCTTTTCGGCAAGGGGGGTAAGGCGGGCGCCCATTTCGGCATAGCCGCGGCCCGAAAGCACCAGCGGCAAAAAAATATTGTCTTGTGCGGAAAAGGTATCCAGCAGGTTAAAGTCCTGAAAAACAAAGCCCAGGTGCTCCCGCCGGAAAGCGCTCATCTCC
>JBKEBR010000459.1:0-5857 GCA_047973285.1 Oscillospiraceae bacterium
CCATACCGGCCTGCCGCCGCAGCGGCTTGCCAAATGGGCCAGCAGCGCCCCGGCAATGCCCCGGCCCCGCCATTCCGGCAGGCTGTGCACCGCAGTTATGTAGGCCCCCTGGGGCTGCAGGCGGAACACCCCCGCCGTGGCCACATACCGCCCTGTTGCGGCAGCGCACACAATGTCCGAATGGCCCCGTGTGCGGCGCAGGCAGGCGTCAGCATAATAGCCGCCGGGGTCCGGCAGGGGCAGCACCTCATCTTCAAAGGCAAGCTGCCACAGGCTGGGTTCTTCCTCCAGCAACACCCCCGCCGGCAGCCGCCCGGCTGCCGGCGCACCGGCCTGCCGGTACACCATGCGCACCTGCGGCCTTTGCGCAAAGCCGGGGGGCCGGGTGTTTTCGCTTTTAATATTTTCCACCCCGGTAAAGCGCAAAAAAGCGGCCAGCTCTTCCGGGTCTGCCCGGCCGCACAGCAGCGCATTGCCCCCTTGCAGCATTAGCACACCGGTGTTGTTTGCCAAATAAAACCCGCACAGCTGCGCATGGTTTTGGTAGCATTCGTAGGCGGTGGCAAGCCGCCCGCCCAAAAAAGGGAAGCGGGCAAACAGCCGGCGCAAAAGGGCGGCGTCTTCCGGCTGCGCCTGCCGTATCACAGCGCGTTTACCAGCTGCTTAAAGTGGCGGCCGCGCTCTTCAAAATTGGGGTAAGCGTCGAAAGAGGCGCAGGCGGGCGAAAGGGTAACGATGTCCCCCGGCACGGCCTTTTTGCTGGCAATTTGAACGGCCTCGGGCAAATTTTGCGCATGCAGTATTTGCAGGCCGCTCTCTTCAAAACCGGGGGCGCCGCGCAGCGCCTGTTCAATTTTAGGGGCCGCCGGGCCCATCAGCACCAGCAGCTTCACCCTTTGCAGAACATCCTGCGCCATGGGCTCAAAGGGCACCTTTTTGTCGTACCCGCCCGCCAGCACCACCAGCTTTTGGTTAAAGGCGCGCAGCCCCGCAATAACCCGGGTGGGGCTGGTGGCAATAGAATCGTTAAACCACTGCACCCCGTTTACGGTGCGCACCGGCTCTATGCGGTGCTCTACCCCTTTAAAGCTGCGGGCCACCTGCGCCATGGCTTCGGTTGGCACCGCGCCGTTTACGGCGGCAAAGGCGGCCAGCAGGTTTTCTATGTTGTGCAGCCCCCGCAGGGCCACCTCGCTTTGTGCCACCACCGGGGTTTCCCCCCCGTTTTGGGTAAGGCACAGCATGCCGTCCTGCCGCAAAAAGGCCCCGTTATCTACCTTTTGCAGCCGGCTGAAAAAGCGGCATTCGCCCTTTACATCGGCCTGCATCCCGCGGGAAATTTCATTCTCGTACCCCAGCACCGCAAGGCTACCCGCGGGCTGGTACAGCAAAATATTCCGCTTTGCGTCCACATATTCCTGCATATCTTTATGGTGGTCCAGGTGGTTTGGGGTTACATTGGTTACCACCGCAATTCCCGGCGAGCGCCGCATGGAAATAAGCTGAAAGCTGGAAAGCTCTGCCACCGCAATGTCGGCAGGCTGAATTTCCTCTACAATGGGCAGCAGCGCCCGGCCAATGTTGCCGCCAAGGTGCACGGTGCGCCCGGCCTGCCGGTACATGGCGGCAATCAGGCTTGTGGTGGTGGTTTTGCCGTCGCTGCCGGTAATGCCCACAAGGGGGCAGGGGCAGTATTCAAAAAACAGCTCCATTTCGCTGGTAAGCAGGGCCCCGGCCCGGCCCGCCGCCTGCAGCTCCGGGGTAAAAAATTCAAAGCCGGGGGTGCGCAGCACCATTTGCTGGCCTGCAAGGCCGTTCAAATAATTTTCGCCCAGCGAAAGCCGCACCCCAAGGGCCATCAGCTCGGTGCCGTATTCGCCAAAGCTTTCCAGCGGCTTTTTGTCGCACAGGGTTACCTGCGCCCCCGCCTTTGCAAACATGGGAATAAGCTGCCGGTGCGAAACCCCCGCCCCTATAAACGCCACCCGTTTCCCCTGTACCGTATCAAAAAAGAAGCCCATTTTTTTACCCGCTTTCCTCATACCCTGTGCGCAGCGTGCAAAAGTTCCGCCGCCTTTGCCATTATACCCAATTGGCCTGCAAAGTTCAACGCCAAAGCAGGGCCCCGGCGCACTTGTAGCGGCGGGGCTTGCATGGTAAACTATTGTATAGCTGAATAAAAAAGGTTCTGCCGCAAGAGAGGGCCCCCGCCGCATGGCAGGGGTGGGCAGGGCCGGTAAAACGTGAATGGAGGCATTTTTTTGGCATCTCAGGAAGTTTTCAAGCACTTTGGGGCGCGCTGCTTCGACGACCGGGTTATGCGCCAGCGCCTGCCCGAGGAAGTGTACGATTGCCTGCGCCGCATACGGGACGAAGGGCTGGACTGGCGCGGCGATGTGGCCGATGTTGTGGCGGGCGCCATGAAGGACTGGGCCATAGAGCTGGGCGCCACCCACTACATACACTGGTTTACCCCCATGACGGGGGCCTCGGCCGGCAAGCACGACAGCTTTATTGACGGCATGGTGCAGGGCGAGCCCATTGTGCGCTTTTCGGGCAAGCTGCTGAGCAAGGGCGAATCCGACGCCTCCAGCTTTCCTTCCGGCGGGCTGCGCACCACCTTCGAGGCCCGCGGCTACACCACCTGGGATCCTACCTCCCCCGCCTTTGTGCTGGGCACCACCCTATACATTCCCACCGCCTTTTGCGGCTACACCGGCGAAGCGCTGGACCAGAAAACCCCAGTGCTGCGCAGCATGCAAACCCTGAACAAGCAGGCGCTGCGGGTGCTGCGCGCCCTGGGCGATAAAAAGACCCTTTCGGTAACCGCCACCGTAGGGGCCGAGCAGGAGTATTTTTTGGTAGACAAAACCCTGCTGGACAAGCGGCTGGATTTGAAGGTGGGCGGCTACACCCTTGCCGGCGCCCGCCCCCCCAAAGGGCAAGAGCTGGAAGACCACTACTACGGCTCGGTTTCCGAGCGGGTTCGCAATTTCATGCGCGAGCTGGACGACGAGCTGTGGCAAATTGGGGTGCCCGCCAAAACCGAGCACAACGAGGTGGCCCCCGGCCAGTACGAGCTGGCCAGCATTTATGCCAGCGCCAACGTTGCGCTGGACCACAACCAAATTACAATGGAGCTGATGCGCAAGGTGGCCCTGCGCCACGGCTTTGCCTGCCTTTTGCACGAAAAGCCCTATGCGGGCATTAACGGCAGCGGCAAGCACAACAACTGGAGCCTTGTTACCAGCGGCGGCCGCAACCTGCTGGACCCCGGCGATTCCCCGGTGGAAAACACCGCCTTTCTGGTAACCCTGTGCGCCGTAATTGCCGCGGTAGACGACTATGCCGACCTTTTGCGCCTTTCGGCCGCCTCCCCCGGCAACGATTTGCGCCTTGGCGCCAACGAGGCGCCCCCGGCCATTATTTCGGTGTTTTTGGGCGAATCGCTTACCAGCCTGCTGCAAAGCCTTGCCAAGGGCCACGCCTACGAAATGGGCCACCGGGGCCAGCTACTTACCGGGGTAAAAAGCCTGCCGCTGCTTACGCTGGACGACAACGACCGCAACCGCACCAGCCCCTTTGCCTTTACCGGCAACAAGTTTGAGTTCCGCATGGTGGGCAGCAGCCAAAGCATTGGCCTTGCCAACGCCGTTATTGGCGCCGCCGTGGCCGACAAGCTGCACGACTTTGCAGACAAACTGGAAAACGCCGAAAACACCGAGGCCGTGGTGGCTGAAATTGTGCACGACACCTGGGAGGACCACAGCAAAATTATTTTCAACGGCAACAATTATTCAACCGAATGGGTGGAAGAGGCCGCCCGGCGCGGCCTGCCCAACATACCCACCATGGTAGACGCCACCGGTGCCTTTGTGGCCGAAAAAAACCTGGCCATGCTGGAGCGCACCAAGGTGTTCAGCCGCAGCGAATGCCACAGCCGCTACGAGGTGCTGCTGGAAAGCTACAGCAAAACCATGCGCATTGCCGCGGCCACCCTTTTAGAAATGGCCCGCCGCAGCTTTTTGCCCGCGGCCTGCGGCTATTTGACCGAGCTTTCCACCGCCCAGGCGGGCTTTGCCGGGGCAGGCCTGCGCTGCCGCTATGCCGCCAATGTGGCCCAAACGCTGGCCAGCGCAACCGACGCCTGCGACGAGGCCGCCACCGGGCTGGAGGGTGCCCTGGCCGAATTTGCGGCGGCCCCGCTTACCGCGCTGGAGGCCGCCTGCGGCATGCAGCGCATGGTGGCCCACCAAATGGCGAATTTGCGCCAATGCTGCGACGCGCTGGAAAGCCTTGTGCCCGAAAACCGCTGGCCGGTGCCCGGCTACACCGCCCTTTTATACGATTTATAGCAGCTTTCCCCGCGCCGCCTGCCGGTGCGGGGCTTTTACAAACCGGCAATCGGCGCACAGCCGCTTTGCCCGCAAGGTTGGGGTGCTTTATGAAAAACGGCGGCCAATTTCACACAAAGCCAGATTTGCCAAAGCTGGGGCTTCGCATTGTAAAAACCCAGGCGGCGGTTTTTATCACCTGCCTTCTGTATGTTTTTATGCCCGGGCGGGCGCCCTTTTACGCGCTGATTGCCTGCATTATTACCATGCGTGCCGATTTGCAGGAGGCAAAGCGCGCCGCCGTTACCCGCACCCTTGCCACCCTGGTGGGCGGCACCGTGGGCTATTTTGTGCTGTTGGTGCAGCTGCGTTTTTTGTTTCCGGTTTCCCAAATGCTGGGCTACCTGTTTGCGGTGCTGTTTGTGCTGCCGGTTATTTACATCACCATCGCCTTTAAAATACCCGAATCCTCTTACATTGCCTGCGTGGTTTTGTTTGGGGTAACCATTGTACACTCTACCAACGGGCTAAGCGCCCTCTCGTTTGTATTCAACCGTGTTATCGACACCGAAATTGGCATTTTTGTTTCGCTGGCGGTAAACAGCCTTCACCTTCCCCTGCGCAAAAGCGCCAATATTTTACTGCTGCTGCGCCTTGAAAATACCCTTGCCAGCGCCGGGGGCGCGCTTGAAAAGCACGTGCTTTTTCCTTTAAGCCAGCTGTGGCGGCAAGGGGCCAGGGTGGTTTTGTTTTCGGCCTACCCCCCGGCAACGGCCCTTTCGCTGTGCGCGCCGCTGCACCCGCCGCTGCCGGTAATTGCGCTGGAGGGGGCCTGCGCCTACAGCCTTACGGGCAACCGGTACTGCTACAGCCTGCCCTTTACGGCGCAGCAGGCCGGGCAGCTTACCCAAGTTTTGCGCGGGCAGGGGCTGCACTATTTCCCCCTGGGCATACAGCACAACCTGCTGCACATTTATTTCACCGGCCTGCAAAACCCGGCAGAGCAAAGCTTTTTTGAAACCCAGCGGGTTATGCCCCACCAAAATTTTATTCACGGGCCCATGCCCGCCGGTATGCCCCTGCTGGCCTGCCTGGTACTACAACCACAGAAAGACATTGCCGCGCTGCGGCAAGCGCTGGAGGGCCCCGCCCACCCGGCGGCGCGTTGCGCCCCCCTGCCGCTGTTTGCCACGGCGGGCTGCGAAGCCCTGCTGCTTACCAGCCCCGCCGCCACACCCGCCGCCGCACAAAAACTGCTGGCCGAAACCGCAGGCCCCACTTTCAGCGGGGCCGCTGCCGGGCCGCTTGTGCAAAACATGCCCGCCTCCAAAGCCATTCGCACCCTTCGGCACAGCCTGCGCGCCCGGCCCCCCAAAACCGCCTCTCCCCCACAATAGGCAAAAAACACAAAAGGAGCACCCCCTTATGGTTTTTCGGCTTTTTAAAACAGGCACCGGCCTTTTCATCTGCCTTTGCCTGCTGTTTTCTCTGTTTGCCTGCGCGGGTACGCCCGCCACAAGCCC
>JBKEBR010000460.1:0-1566 GCA_047973285.1 Oscillospiraceae bacterium
CCTGCGGCGGCGACACGCTGTATGGCAAGCTGGTGCGCTCGCCCTATGCCAGGGCCCGCGTAAAGCAAATTAACCTGCCTCCCCTGCCCGCCGGGTACTTTGCCGTAGACAAAAATGATGTGCCCGGCGCAAACCAGGTGCACATTGTAATGGACGACAGCCCCGTATTTGTACAGGATATTGCCGAATACATTGGCGATTCGGTTTTAATGCTGGTGGGCCCCGACGAAAAAGAGGTGGAAAGGCTTGCCGCCGCGGTTGACGTGGTGTATGAGGAGCTGCCCGCCGTGCTGGACATTCGGCAGGCCGACACGGTATTTTTTGACTATAATTTTGGCAGGGGCGAGGTGGACGCCGCCTTTGCCGAAGCCGACAAGGTGTATGACGAAGAATTTGAAACCGGCTACCAGGAGCAGGCCTACCTTGAAACCCAGGGCATGATTGCCGACTTTAAAAACGGCAAAATGACGGTGCACGGAAGCCTGCAATGCCCCTATTATGAGCACGGCGCCATTGCCAAGGCCCCCGGCCTTTCGCCCGACAAGGTGCGGGTACTGCAAGACACCACCGGCGGCGGCTTTGGCGGCAAGGAGGCCTACCCCTCTCTTCTTGCCTGCCAGGTGGCCGTGGCCGCCTACAAGGCCGGGGGCAAACCGGTGCGCGTTATTTACGGCCGCCGGGAGGATATGGAGTTTACCTCGAAGCGCCACCCCTCTTTGTGCCGCTACAAGGTGGCGGTAAAGGGCGGGCGGGTTACCGCCATGGATATTGATGTTCGCTTCAATTCCGGCGGGTTTACCACCCTGTCTGCCGTGGTGCTGCAGCGCGGCATTATTGCCGCCCCCGGCGTTTACAAGGTAGATAACATTCGGGTGCGGGGCCGCGCCATGAAAACCAACACCATGCCCACCGGGGCCTATCGGGGTTTTGGCGCGCCGCAAACCTTTTTTGCCGTAGAGATGATGATGGAGCACATTGCCCGGGACCTTGGGGAAGAACCGCTCGCCTTTAAAAAGCGCCACCTTGTAAAGCAGAACGACGCCACCTCTACCGGCGGCAAATACCATTTCCCGGTGCCGCTGCCCGCCATGATTGCCGAAGTGGAGGAAATGAGCGGCTTTGCGCAAAAATTTACAGCCTACCAAAAGCCGCAAACCGGGCGGCTACGCAGGGGCATTGGGTTCAGCGTTTGGTTTCACGGCGCAGGCTTTACCGGCAGCGGCGAGCGGGATATTATAAAGGCCGTAACCCGGCTGCACAAAACCAAAGAGGGCCTGGTGGAAATACTGGCCAGCCAAAGCGACATTTGTCAGGGCATTAAAACCACCCTGTGCAAAATTGTGGCAAACGAGCTGAACCTGCCGCTGGAAAAGGTAAGCTACGAGAACCCGGATACCGACCGGGTGCCCGACTCCGGCCCTACGGTGGCCTCCCGCAGTTTGATGACGGTGGGCGAGCTGCTGCGCCGGGCGGCCATTCGCCTGCGCAGCCAATGGGAAGACGGCGTTGAGCAGGTAGTGGAAGAGCATTTTAAAGAGCCGGATTTTGTTATTCCCTTTTATCTCG
>JBKEBR010000461.1:0-3140 GCA_047973285.1 Oscillospiraceae bacterium
CCACCATGCAAAGGCTTTCCAGCGGCACGCCAAAGCGGCTGGCCGCCGCCATGGCAATGGTGCCGTTGGGCTTGCCCACCACCACATCCGGCCTGCGGCCGGTGCTGGCCTCTACAAAAGCGATAACCGCGCCAATATCGGGAATATAGCCGCCCTCTACCGGGCAGTTAAAGTCTGGGTGGGTGGCCACATAGGGCAGCCCCGCGCGCACGGCATTGCACAGGGCGGTGAGCTTTTGGTAGGTGAGGGTGGTGTCGAACCCCAGCACCACTGCGGCGGGGTTTTCCGTGTTCAGCACATAGCCTGCCTCCAAAAACTGCCGCTCCAGGCTTTCGGTGCCCACCAGCAAAATGTTTTTGCCATAGCCGTTTTGCGCAAGGTACAACAGGGTGGCGTCCCCCGAGGTGAACATTTCTTTGGGGGAAACCTTCACGCCCAGGGCCCGCAGCTTTTGCAGGTATGCTTCGGCGCTTTTGGAAGAATTGTTGGTTAAAAAGGTAAAGGGTATGCCCTTGCCGCGGCACACCTGCAAAAATTCTTTGGCGCCCGGCAGCAGCCTGTTGCCCAGGTAAAAGGTTCAGTCCATATCCAGCATAAACAGCCGGGTATTTGAAAGCTTGCCCACGAGATGGTTCCTCCCTTATTTTACCGCCTGCCGAGCCCTGTTTGCAGGCCGCAGCGGCGGGAATGGCGGCTGTTTGCAGCGCTGCAGGGGCAGCTTGCTTCCGCTGCCGCCAGCACCCCTGAAAACACCGCGGGGAAATAAAAATTTATACCCGCCCGAAATATATAGTACACCATTTGCACCGCTTGCACAATTGCTTTGCCATACGGTACAATGGGGTAGAGTTTTGGCGGGGCCTTGCCCCGAATACCGCAGCCGCGCGGGGCCCCCGGGCACCGTTTGCTTTTGCGCATGTTAAGAATGAGAGGGCGCTGCATGAAAGCCAGCATTGTTTTGCCCAATTTAAACGGAGCCGGTTGGCTGGAGGGCTGCATTGAAAGCCTGTACGCCCAAACCGAGCAGGATTTTGAACTGATTGTTGTGGACAACGGCTCTTCCGACGAAAGCCTTGCAACCGCCCGCAGCTACAGGGGGCGGCCGGGCTATACCTTGCTGGAAAACGCCGAAAACACCGGCTTTTCGGCGGCTGTAAACCAGGGCATTCGGCTGGCAAGGGCCCCTTTTGTTTTGCTGTTCAACAATGACGCCTTTGCCGAGCCGGAAATGCTGGCCCGCCTGCTGGCGGCCATGGAGAAAAACGAGAAAATTTTTTCGGTGCAGTGCCTGATGCTGCGCCATTTTGAGCCCGGCAAGGTAGACGACGCAGGCGACTATATGAGCCTGATTGGCTGGGCCTTTAAGCGGGGCGACGGGCTTTCGGAGGCACGGTACCAAAAGCCGGGGCGCGTTTTTTCCGCCTGCGGGGGGGCGGCCTTATACCGCAAGGCCATTCTGGATGAAATTGGCTTGTTTGAGGAACACTTTTTTGCCTATCTGGAGGATGTGGACATTGGCTGGCGCGCCAACAACCTTGGCTACCGCAACGAGTTTTGCCCCGCCGCCCGCTGCAGCCACATTTGTGGCGCCACCACCAGCGGCACCACCGGCGCCAAATACAACAATTTTAAAAGCGTGCAAAGCGGCCGCAACAACCTGCTGCTGCCCTATAAAAACATGCCGCTGGGCATGCTTTTGTTAAACCTTGTTTTTTTGCTGCCCGGCTACCTTGTTAAAACCCTGGTGTTTCACCTGCGGGGGTTTGGCAAGCCCTGGCGGCAGGGTATGCGGGAGGCCTTTGCCCTGTTTGGCAAGCTGCAAAAGCCCCCTTTTCGCTTTAAAAACCTGCCCCACTACCTTTGGGTAGAGGCAAGCATGGTAGCCGGGCTGTTCGGGTATATTGTGTACCGGGTGCGGCGGCTTTTGAAACAGTAGGAGGTTTGCATGGACACTGCCCTTGCCCTGCGCAGGGCCGCCGACGCGGGCCAGTTGCCCCCGCCGAGCGAGGTGGGCGCCCTGCTGCGCCAATCGCCTTTGGTGAGCCGCCTTACCGCCTCTTTTGAGCCAAAGCCCACCTACGCCGTTTGGCGGCTGGTTGCCCTGGCCGAAATACCCGGCACGGGGCAGCTGCCCTACACCCAAGCTCTTTTGCGGTATATTGAGCAGAACATGGTTTGCGAGTGGGGCTTTTCGCTGGATGGCACGGCAGGTTATTTTTTACCCTGCTACGGCGCCATGCTGCTGGAGGCTTACTGCAAGCTGGGCCTTGCCCACCGCGCCGCGGCGCAAAATACCCTTGCCAGGCTGAAACGCTACCAGCGGCTGGAGCGCGGCACCCCCACTTTGTGGGAGGGAAAAGGAATACAAAAATACGGTGGCTGCCTGAAAAGCACCCCCTGCTTTATAGGGGTTGCCAAAAGCGTAAAAGCGGCGGCCCATTACTGCCACGCCACCGCCCATGCCGACAAAGAGGCAGAGGCCTTTGTAGAGCGGGGCATGGCGTATATTTTGCAGCACCGGCTGTACCAGCGGCTTTCAAGCAAAGAGCCCATAAACGGCCATATTCTGGACATTGCCTTCCCCGCCTCTTACCAGTTGAATATTGTGGAGCTTTTGGAGCTGTGCCTTCTTACCGGCCGCCTTGGGCACCCCGCCTGCGCCGACGCTTTGGCCTATGTAAACAGCAAACGGGGCCCCGGCGGTTTTTGGAAAACCACCCACAGCTACCGGGGGCCGGGCTATGTGCTGTTTGACCCACGGGGAAAGCCGGCCGAATGGGCCGGCCACATTTTAAGCCGCTGCCTGTAACGCCCGGGGCCGCCGCTTTGCCCTGCGCAGGGCAAAGCCTTTTTGCCGAAGCGCAGAGTATCACCTTGTTTGGGGCGTGTGAAAAAGCCCTGCCTTTGCCGCCCGTGTTTGGCCCCTGCCGGGCAAAACCCCGCCGCTTTGTTTATTCTACGGCGCTGCCCGCTTTTTTTGCCGCAGGGCGGCCCGAGGCACAGGGGCAACCCGGAGGCAAAGGGGCAAAAACCACTTTTTACCGGCAATGTGCCGGGTGCATTACAGAAAATAAAAAAAGGAGAGGCCATGGCCTCTCCTTTTTTTATTTTCTGTAATGCACCCGGCACATTGCCGGTAA